>CABMIB010000120.1 GCA_902386135.1 uncultured archaeon | reverse complement strand
CTGGGCATGAGAGGCAAGATCCCACAATTGCGCTATCTTGAGGTCGGTGTTGACTTACTTCACTCCGGGCGCTCATTCGACATTGCGCTTATCACGAAATTCGATTCTTTAGAAGAGCTGCAGGCATACCAGGCACATCCCGTTCATGTCGAAGTGGCAGAATATATGACATCGGTTAGGAAGGCTGCAGTAGCAGTGGATTATGAGTCAGAATAGATGCGTCCATTTTTGAAGCTTATTACAGACCCATTCAAAATCTTTATATAAGTATAACATAATTAATATTCAATATAATTTGTTCTAAATCAATCTCTATAAAAAATGGCAAGTGGTCGAATTGGATAAACAAAAATTTGCAGTCTCAATCGGGAAATATCTTTTAAGATTTTTCGTGCTGACCCTGATATTCGTATATGGTTTTGCGCAGATAACAGAATATAGCAATCTAAAGCCGATCGTTTCGGATTTAACTACAAAAATGCTCAGCGAGAGCCAGGCCATGGGTGGTGCGAATCCGCAACTGCTGGAAGGTATTACCCAACAGTGCCAGAACACTGATAAAATAGTTATTCCTATGGGCTCCGAAAGCATTACCATTAACTGTAAAGAAGTGCAGGCAAAGGGAGTATCGGCATTGCCGCAATACCTGTCCGACGCCATATCAAACGTTGTCCTGAAGGATTATTATAAGGATTACGGCTGCTCTCCTGTCGGATGCCTAACATCACTGGCCGTTTCCCGGGACCCGGCAAAACTTCCTTTTATTATCTCCGCGCAGATGAACCAGTTCCTTAAAACGCTGATCCCGTATCTTGTAATAGGGTTAGTGGTGAGTTTGTTCATCCTGATTTATTTCATAAGGGAGACATTTTCTATTTTTAAAGAGGTCGGTATGACGCTCCTGAGCGCAGGAGTTCCTTTCGTGTTACTGTTCTTGCTTAAATACAGGGAACAGTTACTGGTCTCAACAGGTATTTTATCGGGTAAAGAGGATTTCATGGGTTCTGCGAATCAATTTTTATCGGGACCGGTTAATAATGTAACGGATCTATACCTGTATATGTATGGAATTGTTTTCATTATCGGGGCTGTGCTTGCGATCACAGGCTACGTCGTATTAAGAAAACGTGCAAAAGAAGCTGGAAACGCAGGTGTGAACTAATCCGATACTTTCATCACCCCAGATACTCTCCCTGTATCTTCACGACCTCGGTGCTGTTCGCAGCTTTCGAATACATCTCCAGAGGCTCCTGATTCAATTCCAGGAACGTCCTGCCCCATTTGAACTTGTTCAGTATGAGCGCAGCCTGTTCCTTCTCGCCAAGTATGAAAAGCGCGGCTGCAAAAGCCTCAACCGTGCTGAGCTTGAACGGCTTCCCGAAGTTCACCGGATTCGCGGCCAGCAAGAAAGGCAGGGCACGGTGTTTTAGCCGCAGCTTCAGCAGCATCGGGAACACGCGTTCCACTTCCTCCCATGAACAGTCAAGCACCACCAAACCCCTGCCCGGGTCATCAGCCGGGGAAAGCGCCTGCTCCGCGAAGGGGTCAAGAAGTATCGCTCCAACCGGAAGCGCCCTCGGGTTCTCGTAAAGCGTTGCGAGATGGAACCTTGCAAGCTTCTTCCCTGAGCACTTTTTCGGGTCGCACTGCCTGGCATGATAGAGATGCAGGGGAATCATGCGCTCTAATAGGCATGCGACTGCTTATTACTTTTATGTTTTCGGCGATTCCGGGAGTAATTTTTTAGCAAGCGTTCTTAGAAACGCAACCGCCGGTTCCGTGAAGAAACCTGTAAAGAAAGAAACAACCATCAGGATATTGTTGCTTGGTTTCTGCATCAGGGTTTGGTTTGTTATGGTTATGGGTGTCATGTTTTCAGTTTGAAGCGTCTGATTAATTGAAACTATGAGTTGCTGGGTTGAATTGAGATCGGTCAGTACCAGATAAATAGCCCCTGCAAGAATCGGAGCCTGTATCATTCGCGCTGTCAAAAACAGAAGCTCTTCGTTTGTAAGTTCCCTCCGCCTGTAGTGGTATGCTATACCGAATATTAAGTAGGCTATTGCACCAAGGATAGCCCAGAGAAAAACAGCGATAGGAATTTCAGGCTTTTGCGTCTTAATCAGGAAATACATGACTACTGCAGCAATGATAGCAAGTATCATCTCCCACATCAATCCTTCCTTCCATGTAAGAAACTGACAGATTCTTACCCCATCTATAATTGCCTCTTCTTCTTTTTTTACAGCTCTTAATGCTTCCTCTGCTTTCTTGTTTGCATCATCGTAGTTCTTTGAAATTTTCGCCTCATCCCTGGCTTCTATTGCTTTATTAATTTTTGAATCAATATCGGAAAAGTTTATTTTATCTGCGTTTTCATGTAATTTTTTTAAATCCTCTAATTTCTTTTCGATCAGATTTATTTTATTTTCTACATCTTTTTCAGAAGGTTGTTTTGCCATCATACCACAGTTATAATAAATACATTTATTAATATAAATAATTATCTCAAATATAAAGTATTGAACTGGTGTAATTTTAGCTTACCACCAGGAAGATATAAGGTTTATATTTATTAGGCTTCCTTCTGTAACAATAATGAGCAAACTTTTTATAGACGACAAAGCTATCGAGTTTATTAAAAAAGCCCTTATGAAAGAGAACGCTCCTGCAATGCGCATATTCATAAGCGGCGGCGGATGCTGCAAACAGTTCGAAATGGCACCGGTAAAAAAAGCGCTTGCTGGTGATGTTACATTCATCCAGAATGGGCTCACGGTGCATATAGAAAAAGAACTGGCTGATAATACAGGATATATCGGGATAAAATATGACGAACAGAGAGGATTGCTCGTGGAGCTTGAATAAAACCAGGGAATCTTTAAATAAAATTAATTCGTAATACATCGAACAAAGGAGAAAAAGGATGATAGGTATCTCAAAACTTTATTGCGGGACTGTTGAACCTTCGGATGCGCTCAGGTACGGGCGCGAGTCCGGGAAACTCCCGTCGCACTTATTGCAGTTCTCAAAGGACAAAAAACCGGTCGTGGTCTGGAACATGGGCAGGCGCTGCAATCTGCGCTGTGTCCACTGCTATGCACAATCAAAGGATATAGAGTATAAGAACGAACTGACCACAGATCAGGGCAAGGAGCTTATCGATGACCTGGCAAAATTCGGCGCTCCCGTCATCCTTTTCTCAGGCGGCGAACCCATCATGCGCCCCGACCTCCCCGAACTTGCGCAGTATGCGCGTTCAAAAGGTATGCGCGCAGTCATCTCTACGAACGGGACTTTGATAGATAAAAAGATGGCAAAAGTCCTGAAAGAGATAGGGCTTTCCTATGTGGGCGTATCTCTGGACGGAATGAGAGAAACTAACGACAAATTCAGGGGGGTCAAGGGCGCATTCGACCTGGCGCTCCAGGGCATGCGCAACTGCCTTGCAGAAGATATCAAGGTCGGTCTTCGCTTCACCATCAACAAAAAGAACGTGAAAGATGTTCCTGCCATATTCGACCTCCTTGAAAAAGAGAAAATCCCCCGCGTCTGCTTCTACCACCTTGTTTATGCAGGCCGCGGCTCAAAACTTGTAAAAGAAGACCTTTCCCACGAGGAGAGCAGAAAGACGCTTGATCTTATTATGGACAGGACAAAAGCTGTGCACGAGCGGGGTTTCCCGATGGAGGTACTGACTGTCGATAACCACTGCGACGGTCCTTATATTTATTTCCGGCTCCTGAAAGAAGATCCGAAACGTGCCGCAGATGTATATGAACTTCTCCAGATGAACCAGGGCAACTCATCCGGCATCGGGATTGCCTGCGTCTCATGGGACGGCTCTGTTCATGCTGACCAGTTCTGGAGACACTACTCTTTCGGCAATGTGAAAGAGCGGAAATTCAGCGAGATATGGACGGATACAGGTAACGAGCTCATGGCGGGCCTTAAGAATAGGAAACCTCTTATAAAAGCCAGTGCCGACAGGTGCGCGCGATGCAAGTGGTTCGATATCTGCAATGGGAATTTCAGGGTGCGCGCAGAGGCAATACACGGCAACGTTTGGGCTGATGACCCGGCGTGCTACCTGACGAAAGAGGAAATCGGATACGATGCCGGGAAGTAGCAGGATTGAAGAACCCGTGCGTATCTGTCCGATCCGTGTCATCCGTGTTCCGGTTCAGTGGATCATGATTCGATAAGCGTAAGCGAGCGTATCCACTCACCTTTCGGTTCCCTCGTTGTCCCGACAACAAGTCGTTTCATATCCCCGACCACTTCTACCATACCTCTTGCTTCTATCCTTTCTCCAACTAGCGCCTGCCCTGCATAGGTGTGGGTGTAGGACAGCACATAGCTTATTTCGGGATGGTCGATTTTATAAATTGCGGGGCTGTCGAAAGAGAAATCAGCATTTATCACGGTCGCTTCAATTGTCTTGACCCCTACATCAACTCCCCTGGCGAAGGGTTCGATATCTTCCCAGTCCCTTACGTACAGGAGGTCAAAATATGTCCCATCCACCATACCCCTGTTCCCCTTCCGCAGTTCATGGATGAGGAATTCATCAAAAGATATCTCAGGCTTGCGTTTCTTATAAATATCCCTCCACATCTCATCGCTTATCTCGGTGATAGCCGTTTTGTCTTTTTTCACCTGTGTTATAATATCCCGCGCAGTGAACCAGGAGCTCCCGTAAACAATAAAATCAATATCAGAGGATTCGTTCTGCAATCCGGCAAGAAGTGAGCCTGTTACACCCATTTTATCAAGCTGGATACCGTTCCTGAGCGCGCCAACTATAGTCCTGACCTTTTTATTGCCTTTCATGATAAAAGGGAGCTTCTCATTGGGAGCGAGTACCTGTTTGATGTGCTCCCTGGGCACGATATGTACATCTTTAACCCATTCGGGGCGGGCTGTTTTCATAAATACGAAAGAGTCATCGAAATCCAGCTTGCGGTATTTCTTTTGAACACCCCTTGTACCCTGCGGGTCGGGCACATACCTGAGGACCGACCTTATGCCATCAGGATGGCAGTAATCCGCTACAGCGAATATCCAGTCTTCGTCCGTGATTATGAAATCACGCAATCGTGCTCGTATTGTCATTATTTACCTTCTACTGGACCAGGTTAATATAAATAATGCGCTTTCTTACGATTTCCCCTGCGATACGTATTAATAGAACTAATAATACAAATATATACCAATTGTGAGTGGAGGGATTTTGTATTGCGGCAAATCTATTTGGCGCTAAAGGGGAAGCCAGCTCTGCTGCCGGGCAAATGGGCGGGATTCCTGTACTGATATTGAAAGAAGGCACCCGGAGGTCAAGGGGCAAAGATGCCCAGAGTATGAACATCACAGCAGCAAAAGCTGTGGCAGATGCGGTGAGAACCACACTCGGCCCGAAGGGCATGGACAAGATGCTTGTGGATTCGATGGGAGACGTTGTTATAACAGGTGACGGCGCCACCATCCTTAAAGAGATGGACATCGAACATCCTGCTGCGAAGATGATGGTCGAGGTAGCTAAAACCCAGGATGAGGAAGTTGGTGATGGCACTACGACGGCCGTTATCCTGGCAGGGGAGTTATTATCAAAGGCTGAAGAACTGTTTGATATGGGTGTACACCCAACCGTTATTGTAAAAGGATACAGGCTTGCAGAGGACAGATCCAAGGAAATCCTGGAATCACTTGCTAAAAGCGTTTCACCTGAGCAGGAGGATATTCTCCTGAACATCGCCTCTACAGCGATAAAAGGTAAAGAAGACCGCCTCCCGAAGGCAAAGCTTGCCCAGATCGCGGTCAATGCAATAAAAGCAGTGGCGGATATCAGCGACGGAAGGAAGGCGGACATCAAAGAGATAAAGATCGAGAAAATAGAAGGAGGGGGCATCGAAGATTCCGAGCTTGTCCGGGGTGTGGTGCTCGATAAAGAGCGTGCAAGCATTAACATGCCAAAAAAGATAGATGATGCCCTGATACTGCTCCTCAATAAAGCAATCGAGATCAAGAAGACAGAGACAAAATCAAAAATAGACATAGCCACTCCCGAGCAGATGATGTCATTCCTCAACCAGGAAGAAAAACTGCTTGAGGGAATGGTCCACCAGATAGAAAAGAGCGGAGCTAACGTCGTATTCTGTCAGAAGGGAATTGCCGACATAGCTTCGGACTACCTTGCAAAATCGAACATCCTGGCAGTGAAAAACGTAAGTGAAAAAGATATGGAAAAGCTGTCAAGGGCGGCGGACGCTAAAATACTGGCCGAGCTTGAGACAGTTTCAGACTCTGATATTGGAAAAGCATGTATAGTAGAGGAAAAGAAGATAGTTGATAAGAAGTTCATCTTTGTACGCGATTGTTCCAATCCCAAATCCGTTTCGGTGCTGCTTCACGGGGGGACTAAGCATGTGGTCGAGAGCATGGAAATAACCTTGAACGATGCCCTCAGGGTAGTGAGTGCGGTTATAGAAGACGGGAAATATGTTGCCGGTGGAGGCTCTCCCGAGATCGAGGTGAGTCTCTGGCTGCGGGAGTATGCCGCATCCCTGACCGGGAGGGAGCAGCTTGCGGTATATAAGTTCCCCGAAGCAATCGACATAATTGCAAAGACCCTTGCTGAAAACGCCGGTCTTGACAGCCTGGATATACTGATCGAGTTAAGGAGCCAGCATGAAAAAGGGAACAGGGATGCAGGCATCGATGTTTACACCGGCAATGTGGTGAACATGGCCGACATGGGTATAATCGAGCCCCTGCGCGTGAAGCTCCAGGCCATTAATTCGGCGACCGAGGCTGCGTCCATGATATTGAGAATAGATGATGTCATAGCGGCTGGCAAGGAGAAGTTACCTGGAACACCGCCGGGATGATGCTGAAATTTCCCCTGTTAGATATTGTTAGATATTATATCGGTTATGCAGCTCTTTCCTCACAGGACAGATGCACACATAAGAGTAACCGAAGGGTATTTTATAGCTGCATGGCTTGCTATCCGCGCATTTAATAAAATGGATCTTATCTTCAATGCATAGTTCAACCTTGCAGAGAGTGCACATCTCACCTGATAAACATGAAAAATTTTTTTTACATCTGGTGGTGTTTTTTAGGATACTATCGTTTATTTTGATATCCGTTTTTGGATTCATCAGCTAAGTCTTTAGCCTGATACTTTATATTAGTTTGCATTAATGCTTGAGGATGAAATGGAGCGAAGCTAATGGGCTTCTCTCACAGTCTCAACAGAGTTTCTTCTATGGTAAACGAGTCCGTACCGCATTTGCCGCACGACATCATTGCAACCCCCTTAATAAAGTCTGCTTTATCTACTGGCATTTTATGCTTGCATTTTGGACATTTGTACTGTTTATCTGAGATCATGCTATCCCCCCATGTTAGCAAATTTGATACTCAATTGTCTGTTATAACTTCATTAAAGCTTATATTTTATAAAGCTTACGCTTGGAGGAGTTAATAACTTTTTTCATATCTTTTTTCAAAAATAAAGATAAACAAGGTATTAAAAACACTTATTTTTATTTTTGTCACATCTACAACTCTTTTTCACCAGAATAATTAGAGACCGAACATTTTGCAGATTATCTTTAAGTTTAATTAAGTCAATAACATGTGATATCCTAAAACAGGAGAATTGGATATGGATATAAAGCTAAAAGAGAAATTCATAACACTCTGGAAAAAGTACTTTAATAACGCGGAACTTCCCATTACCTTCTATTACACGGATGAGGAAGGGCATGCCGAACTGGTCAAGCCCGGTTCTGTATCCAGATGCATAATCGGGGCGTTATCGAATGTGAGGGCAGGAAAATCTTCCTGTTATAATATTGAATCGGTCGGCTGCTTCGGTGGAAAGAGATATCTGGGCTTTGCTGAAAAAATAAGACCGAACTTCGAATACTTCCTTTCCTGCGGCATACCCGGAGAGCTTGAAGGTGAGCGTTACAAAAAATCCCCCGAGATTGTATTGGAGTTCATGAAAAAAGCGCCTGTTTTCAAGGCTCCAGCCCGCTACGCAGTATTCAAGAGATGGGATAAGCTTGAAGAGGATGATTCCCCGGAAGTTGTTATTTTCTTTGCGCAGCCTGACGTTCTTTCAGGGCTTTTTACCCTTGCGAATTTTGACATGGCAGAACAAAACGGGGTAATCGCGCCGATGGGCTCAGGCTGCAGTACCATTGTGCAGTACCCTTATCTTGAAAAAGACTCCGGGCATCCCAGGGGCGTTATCGGGATGTTCGATGTTTCAGCCCGTCCTTATGTCCAGGAGAATGTACTCACGTTCGCGGTGCCAATGAACAGGTTAGCCACTATGGTTGAAAATATGGAAGAGAGCTTCCTTATCACCGGTTCATGGCAGGCAGTTCAAAAAAGGATAAAGCAAGAGAAAAGAGCAAGATAGCTCCAGATATGAGTGAGAGGAGAAATAGGATACCTCTCGTCCATTATTTGTAACATATCCCGGTTCTCTTTTCTGCTCGCTTTGAATCAAACAAACTAAACCGCGCTGCGTCCCTGGATGACTCTGATCAGTATCACGATGATGGCGAGCACCAGCAACACATGGATTAAAGCCCCGCCGATCGAGCCTACCAATCCGAGCAGCCACAGAATCAGGAGCACTACCACTATTGTCCATAGCAGATCCATTATTTAACACCCCCTAAATTATAATTGGCGCTAAAAGGTAATAAGCTTTCCTGTCGATTTTTAGACGTGTTTGATTCTTTTTAGACCTAACTTGGATAGCGGCGTTGTGTCAATAAATATAAGCATTGGTCGCTATAGGTCGCGTGGCTTGGAAGGCTGCCTGAGCACGCAGATTATAACATCACAGTCTTCTGAATTCCTAATTGAGAATTCCCAGTTAATACCTTTTTTTCCTCATTTTTAAATAAACTCATTAAGATAGAAAATTTAATAGCTAATAAATGTATACGTGTGTTTATGGAAAAAACCATTACTGTTTCGGATGATGTTTACAGGGAACTTTTAAGAATTAAGAGCCACAGGAGTTTTTCAGAGATTCTACGTGAAATGATAAAGAGGGAAGGGAATCTTAAAACACTGGAAATCGGATTTGGAACCAGAGATAGCAGGGAGAAAGAGATGCTAAAGGAAGAGCTTAAAAAGGTTGAAGAGGAGTTCCAGAAATGGACTTGATTCTGGACACAAGTGTAGTTATAGAAATATTTGGCGGAAATGAACGAATTCTTGAACATTTAAGAAAGAGTAGAAATAAGGTGTTTGGAATAACATCCGTAACGGAATTTGAGTTGTTTTGCGTTGATTTAAAAGAAAAAGAAGTAATAATGCTTGATAGCCTCCCCGCATGTGATTTTGATAAAAAGGCTGGAAGGATTGCCGGAAATATTTTTAAGGATTTGAAGAAAGCTGGAAAGATGCCAAAGATAAAGGATTTACTGATTGCTGCAACCTGTATAGCTAATAATAAACGACTAATAACGGCTGATGGAGATTTTGAGATTTTTAAGGGGTATGGGTTGGATGTGGAGGTTATCTGAGAACTGGCTATGGTCAATGCCACACCCGGTCGCTTTTCCTTAGCAGCTTTTGTACTCCATGCGACGCTAGCAAATGGTTCAGATGCCAAATCTTGATTATGGTGGCTACAGGGGAAATTTACTAGGTAAATTCATTTAATTTTTTTCCTTTGTACCAACTTTGCCTATCTATAACAGTTTTAGTAACCGTTTTGGCTAATTCTATCTTCTCATCAACACTAAGAAATCGACCTACAATGTGATTAGCTCTACTAGTTGGGTTTCCAAACCTATTTTTAAAGTCCTCCATTTTTCTCCATACAAACTCCTCACATTCATTAATTGAACTGCCTACATAAATATTAAAATCAGAAGATTTTAAATGGTTTGGATTCCAATCTTCTATTAAACTTGCCATATACGCGCGAGATTTCCCATTGAGCTTAAGGGATATTGATTGATATTCTCTATCTACAGAAGCCTGTAATGTTATTGAGTAAGGGTTCCTTTTACCACCTACCCAAGTTGACCAGTTATACTCAATTGCTCTATCTACTAAAATAGTTACAAGTTTTTCAAACTCTTTTTTACGGTACTTTTTCCAATTTGAAAACTTAACTTTAGTATATCGTCTCCAATTATCTTCGGAGATTATTTCTTCTTTGCTTATCCCTAATGCTGCCGCCAATTCCTCAAATCCTAATTGATAGCCTCTACGAAAATCAGCATATTTACGATCGATTAATAAAGTAGGTATACTACAATCACGATGCAGTATCGGAAGTATGATTACCCTTCTGTCATTGATTTGTTTCATCCAAGCAGCACTCAACTCAGTTTTAACCCATTCTGAATCCAAAGCTTCTGGGGATAAAACGATGCCAAAAAACTCATTCTCTCGAATACCTTCTTCAATTTTCCGTGTTATGGATTCTCCAACTTTTATTTCCCAACTATCAAACCATACGTTGATTCCACGTTTTTTTAAGTCTTTTGCAAGTTTTTCAACAAAAGGCTTATCTACACTCGTATGGCTTAGGAAGATACTAGACATAGTGCTTTAGTATATTGTATGAATTATTTAAAATGTTTCTCTTAGCTTCATCAATGAAAATCTATAAGAAATAAAATGATGTTAATGAACCCCACTTATAATTACATCTGAGGTAGTTCTAGATCATGTCCACACCCCTCCTCACCAAAGTAACCCTCGCAAAATCCGCATCCATCCCCTTAGCCAGCGTGCCCGGTGCCACCAAGGATAAAGCCCTTGCAGCAATGGCAGCGGCTCTTGACTCAAACCGGGAAAAGATAATCTCAGCCAACAAAAAAGACCTCGTTGCGGCAGAAAAGCTCGTTGAGGCATGGAAGCTTTCAAAAGCGCTTGTCAAGAGGCTGAAAGTGGATGATGTCAAAATAGATGAGATGATAGCCGGCATCAGGGATGTCATTAAATTCGAAGACCCTGTGGGTAAAACTCTCTCGGCCCTTGAACTGGATAGCGGGCTTGAACTTTATCAGGTGAGCTGCCCCATCGGCTTGATAGGCGTCATATTCGAATCCCGCCCAGATGTTGTCCCTCAGATAATGGCGTTATGTCTCAAGAGCGGCAATGCCACCATCTTTAAAGGCGGAAGCGAAGCGGCGCACTCTAACAGGAATATCTTTGAAGTGCTTGTAAACGCCATCGAGAGCACGGAAGGCATGCCGCAGGGCGCGTTCGCGCTCATGGAGACAAGGGAAGAGGTGAACGAGATGCTGAAGCTTGATGATTATATAAACCTCTTAATCCCCAGGGGCTCAAACGAGTTCGTAAAATACATTCAGGATAATACCCGTATTCCCGTGCTGGGACACTCAGCGGGTATATGCCACGTATACGTTGACAGCCGGGCGGATATGAAGAAAGCCATCGACATAAGCTACGATGCCAAAGTCCAGTATCCTGCAGTCTGTAACGCGATGGAGACCCTGCTCGTGCATAAGGATGTTGCAGGGGAATTCCTGCCTGATATCGGGAAAAAATACAACGAGGCGGGCGTAGAGCTTCGATGCGACGATCGCTCGTTTGAACTCCTCAAAGACATGGGATTTATAAAAGCTATACTCCATGCCACTGAGGAGGACTGGAGGACAGAATACAACGACCTCATACTCTCGATCAAAGTGGTGGATTCGCTTGATGAGGGGATAGACCATATCAACAGGTACGGTTCCCATCATACCGATGCCATCGTGACCGAAGATAAAAGGAACGCTGCAAAGTTCATAGACCTTGTGGACTCATCCAGCGTGATGTGGAACGCATCCACCAGGTTCTCGGATGGGTTCCGCTACGGGAAAGGCGCGGAAGTGGGCATCAGCACCAACAAGATACATGCCCGCGGACCTGTGGGAATGGAAGGGCTTCTCATCTACAAGTATGCACTTCTGGGAAGCGGGCATAAAGTGGCTGATTATGCAGGAAAGAACGCCAGGAAATACACTCATAAAAAGCTGAACTCAAGCCTTGCTGATAAAATGGGGAATTAGATGGAGCCAATAGCTATTGACAGAAAGGAGCTTTTCAGGGACATCAGAAGAATAGTCCTGAAAATAGGAACTTCATCTCTTACAAAGGAAGACGGGAGCTTTAACCGGCAGTTAACAGAAAATATCGCAAAGCAGGTCGCGCAGCTCAGGGAACTTGGGAAAACAGTGATCATCGTAAGCTCAGGCGCCATCGGGATAGGATGCGAGGAGCTGAAAATGCCTTCGCGCCCCAGGGAAATCCCGCTTCGGCAGGCAGCGGCAGCCGTAGGCCAGAACATCCTGATGCGGGAATGGATGGCAGCTTTTGATAAACACGACCTCAAAGTGGCGCAGATACTCCTGACCTATGAGGCTTTCTCCAACAGGATGACGTACCTCAACCTTCGCAACAGCATCTCCGAGCTTCTGGAATTCGGGGTCATTCCTATCATTAACGAGAACGACCCTATCTGCGTGCATGAGATAGAAGCGACCTTCGGGGATAATGATAAGCTTTCCGCAATGGTGGCAAGCAAGGTCGAGGCCGAGCTTCTTATCCTTTTATCCGACATTGATGGTTTATACAACAAGAACCCCAAGAAAAACGACGATGCACAGCTAATAAGCACCATAGAAAAGATCACGCCTGAGATAGAAAGCTACGGCGGGAGCCCTACCAGCACGAAAGGCGTGGGCGGCATGAGAACAAAGATAGAGGCGGCAAAGATAACGTCCATATCCGGCTGCCATATGGTAATCGCCAACAGTGCAGCCGAGAATATAGTTGCCAGGGTCGTGGGCGGCGAGAAAATCGGTACGCTGTTCCTCGCGCGCGACGGGAAATACAGGAAGAACAGGACGCGCTGGATAATCCTCTCAAAAGCCGATGGAAAGCTCATCGTGGATAAAGGCGCAGAGGAAGCCATAAGAAAGAGCAGGGGACTTTTGCCTTCCGGGATCATCGAGGTCTCGGGGATGTTTGACAGGGGGGGCGTCATCGAGATAGAGAGCGAAGGTAAAGTATTTGCAAAAGGTATTACGGATTATACGTCTTCCGAGTTGAACAAGATAAAGGGGAAGCATTCGGACATGATAGAGAAGATACTCGGATACAAGAATTATGACGAGGTCGTGAGGAAGGGCAATATCGGGTTATTGTAATGCAGACAGCTAAATTTATATTGCTCCAGAACTCGGTTTCAATCCTTGTTTAATGGATGTGCCTCTTGAATTATCCGATTGAGATCATCCGCCAATTTGACTTGTTGCGGTAGAATAAATACGGCTGACACCGATGTACACTGATTTTGTATCTGTGAAAATCCGTTTGATTCTCGTCATTCGTGTTCTTTTTAATTTTGTCTAAAACAACTGGCAAAATACTATATCCTATCAATCCTGTTAATCCTGTCCATAATCCTGTCTAAAAAGTTCAGAAAGCAGGTACACGAAGGATCGAAAATCGTGCCAGCATCACCTGTAAACTTTCTTCCTGTGCTCAAACTTGTGCAGGATTATTAAATCATTCTTGAACTCGTATATAACCCTGAAAGGCGGGATTTTAATACTTCTAAGCGTAAAAAGGTCGTACTTCAAAGGCTTTCCGATTTCAGGATCATCGATAATTTTTTGAACTATTTTCTTAGCCCTCGTTTGGATTTTTTTATCTCTTATCTTCTTTAAATCCCCTTTGAATTCATCGGTGTATATGACTTTCATACCCAGACTTCATCGAGGTCGTCCACGCTTTTTAACTCATGCACTCTGCCTGCTTTTACATCATCCTTTGACCTTTTAATTCTTGTCATAAGCGTTTCATCGTTCATTATTTCAATAGTTTCGATTATTGACTCAAGTTCTTCCTTTAATTTTTTAAGATTATTAAATGCATCATAGCTTATGACTATCTTGTTTTTGGAAAGGGTTTCTGGCATAACTATCACATGTATGCATTCTATTATTATTTATAGGCTACTGGTATAATCCACCAATTTCCATAACATTTATAATATCTTAACCCAAATTACATCCTCGTGACAGTGTATTCGCATTCCCGATTGACAACGTTCGAGAATTGTCCGCTGCAATACCGCCTGAAATATATAGACAGGATAAAAATCGAGGAGCGCGAAACGATCGAGGCGTTCATGGGTTCAAGGGTACATGAATCGCTTGAGAAACTCTACGGGGATATGCGCCTCTTGAAAACGAACACACTGGAAGAACTGTTATCTTTTTATAATGAGAGCTGGCAGAAGTCCTACTCAGATGATGTCAGGATAATCAGGAAAGGATTTTCGCCTGAGAATTACAGGGCTACGGGCGAAAAATGCATCAGGGGGTATTATGCAAGGTATAGTCCTTTCGATGACGGAAAAACGCTGGGTCTTGAACAGATGATCAAAATCGATATAGAGGGCTATAAGTTGCAGGGATTTATCGACCGGCTCTCATCCAGCGGCGACCGGGCTTACGAGATACACGACTACAAGACATCACAGCGCCTCCCGGAGCAGATGCATTTTGAGACAGACCGGCAGCTTGCGCTTTACCATATAGGGGTGCAGGATATGTTCGATGACGCCAGCCAGGTCAACCTGGTATGGCATTATCTCGTCTATGATAAGGAGATCAGGTCGCAAAGGTCGCAGGAAGACCTGTCTAAACTTAAGTCAGATATCGTGGCCCTGATAGAACGGGCCGAAAAAGCGCAGGAAGAAAACGAATTCCCTGCCGTAGAAAGCGGGCTTTGCAGCTGGTGCGAGTACCAGTCATTATGCCCCAAGCGCATGCACATCGTGAAGACGGGGCAGATGTCGCTCAACAAATACCTTGGCGACCCTGGTGTGAAGCTTGTAAACGAGTATGCCCAAAAGAGCAGGGAAAAGAAAGAGCTTCTTGATAAGATCGATACAGAGCTTGAACTGCTAAAGGAAGCGATTATCGCCTATGCTAAGAATGAAGGGATAGAGGTCATCCGCGGAAATGATAAGAAACTGCGGGTAAAGCTTGAGGAAAAACCACACTTTCCTAACAAGGGTGAAGAGGGAAGAGGCGAGCTTGAGGCACTTATAAAGAATGCAGGAAAATGGGAACTTGTCTCTGACCTGAATGTATATTCTCTTACAAAGGTCATGAGCGACTGGAGCCCGGAATTTATCGAGAAAATAAAGGAGTTCCAGAAGAAGGAGGAGTCGTGCCGGATATATCTGTCGAATCTGAGAGAGGAGAAGTAAGAGCACGCATATCTTCTTCCGTACTTAATACTTCATGAAGGATATCCAATAACTTGCCTGCAGTGTAGGGTTTCGGCAAAAAAGCTTGCACATGATCTATAATTTCCGAAAGCCTGTCTTTTTTGACCAATCCGCTTACTGCAATGATCTTGACCGCAGGATGGTCTTTAATCAGCACCTGGATACTCTCTATGCCGTCCATGACCGGCATTATCATATCCATAAGAACAGCCCCGACTCTATCCCTGTTTTGCTTATACACCGCGATCGCATCCGCCCCATCGCACGCTGTAATTGCCCTGTATCCGTGTGTATCCAGTATCGAACAGGTAATCTCACGAATTGCAACATCGTCATCAACAACGAGAATCCATTCTCCGTGCCCTCCGGGATGATGTCCATTCGCTTTTCTCTCTTCGGTTACAGTTTCGGACGAGTAGATGTTAGACATGATTTTCCTGTAATTAAATTAGGAAGGGGAAGAAACGCATGTTTCCTCCCTGTAAGGTCCCACGTCCCCGGTTAAATATGATTTACTTAACTTTTGGAGCAAACCTGTTCTTTCAGGTGCGGCCACTATTTTTTTTTCAGAAACCTTATATGCCCATCCGCTGAAACTGTTTATATATAATATGGTCTCGTTGCGATCCTTTTCTATAAATTGAATCTCCCCCAACTGGATTTCGTCGGCTCCAATCTTGAATCTTACAATATCTCCTATTGAATAGTATCCGTTTGCCATATTATTCCAGGTTTCTTTTAATTTGGTTTTACAATATTTAGTAAAACCAGTCTATTTTTAGACAAGATTTATACTGGGGCTATGGTATATAAACTTTTTCATTATAAAAGAACTAAATAAAAATAATATAAAGTCCATGGTTATTGGAAATACTTCTTTACCGTTTCCATTATGTTCTCCCAGTGCTTCCCCTGCCAGTACACCTGCCCGCATTTATCGCAAATCCAGAACTCAGTCCCGCTCTCAAGCCTTGCCAGGTACACATAGTCCTTACTTCTCACAAGCCCCATCTCTGAAGGTTCCACCTTTCTGATAGGCGAGTTACAGAGGCTGCACCTGTCCATTACGGGCTCAAGTTTGATATTGAACTCCTTTTGCACCTCCCTTAGCTGCTCAATAATCTCCGGAGATCTGACCAGGTATGCTCTTATCCCTTTTTTTACCGCTCTCCTGATGAGTTCCTCATCTCTTGAAACAAGGATTCTTCCCTCACTCTGTGCAAGCTCAAGAAGAGTATCATCCTCGTTCTCCTGTTTCTTAATCCCGGAAGTGTCGTACCCGAAAAGACGAAGCCAGCGGGCAAGCCGCTCAAGCATCCTGTCTGCGATGAATTTCATAACTCCCCATGAAATGGTTATTCGCTTTTACTCTTACTCCTTACAAGCGACGTTACCATGGCAATACCGCATATGATCGCAGAAACGATGTAAGTATCATGGAACGCCGGCTGGAAAGAACTATCAATACCTCCGTAAAAAGCATATCTGCTGGAGAAAATGGCGCCTGAAACCGCTATGCCTATCACCATCCCCATATTCCTCATCGTTCCCAGGGTGCCTGCTGCAATCCCGATCTGCTCCTTAGGGAGTGAGCCCATTATTATGCTGTTGTTCGGAGCCTGGAACAGTCCCAGCCCTAATCCAAGCAGTGCAAGGCGTGATGCAACATCGATGAAACCGGATGACTTTGAAAGGAAACTGAGAGCCAGGATGGATATGCTTGCTATCCCAACGCCTATTGAACTGAGCACATACGAATTCGCCCTGTCGGATAACCAGCCGCTTACCGGGGATATGACGGACATCACAAGAGGGACTGCCAGGAACACAATGCCGACCATCTCAGGTGAGTAACCGAGTTCATTTTCAAGGAAAAAGGGCATCATAAGTATGACGTTGAACATAGCTACAAAACTTATCATAGAACTGATATTGGCTGCCGCGAACGGCCTGTTCTTGAAATGTCGCAACTCCATCATGGGGTGTCTGGCTTTAGTCTCAACATAAATGAAGACCATGAAAAGCACGGCTGATAGAATAAAAAGCGATATGATGTAACCTGATTCCCATCCTGAATCCTGCCCCTGGCTCAGAGCCAGCAATAATAATATTAGACTCATAAAAAGGGTTAGTGCGCCTGATACATCAAAAGTCTGTCCCGGGTTCGTTTCATCTTTATGAAGGACGCGAAGTGCCATGAGCGTACCAAAAATCCCGATAGGTATATTAATATAAAAAATGGACTGCCATCCCACATTTTCTATCAAAAAACCGCCTGTGATCGGTCCTGCCATCGAGCCGATAGAGACAACTGTCCCTATCAATCCCATGGCCTTGCCTCTTTCCCTCGGGGGGAAAGCGTGAGTGATTATCGCAACCCCTGTAGCCATCAGCATTGCAGCCCCGATACCCTGTATTATCCTGTAAAAGATCAACTGACCTTCGGTCGCTGAAATAGCGCACAGCCCGGAACCCACCGTAAAAAGCGCAAGCCCTCCTGCAAATATCGGCTTCCTGCCGAACATATCCGAGAGCCTGCCGAGGCTCAGAAGGAGGCTTGTGATAGTCACCAGGTATGCCATGATCACCCATTCGATGGTCGTTATGTCCGACTTGAAATATTCTGTCAGTGTGGGAAGTGCGACATTCACTATGCTGCCGTCAAGGGTAGCCATAAAAATCCCTATCCAGACGATAAGCATCGCCTTCCACTTGTATTCCATTTACTGACCCTTCATGTGTTTTATGATATGCCCCATTTCAGGAAGTACAAGCTCAAGCGCCATCTTGACCGCATTTGGTGAGCCGGGAAGGCAGAATATCGCTTTCTGGCGCGCCACACCTGCTATCGCCCGTGTAAGTATCACAGCATTTCCTATCTGCTCGAGGCTCTTATACCTGAACAGTTCGCCGAAACCCGGCATCTCTTTCTCAAAGAAGGGCATCACAGCCTCAATCGTGACATCCTGCGGAGAAATGCCCGTGCCTCCGTTCAGTATCACCACGTCGGCCTCCGAATAAAGGCAATTTTTCAGTGCATCCCTTATCATCTCGATATTATCCGGGATTAACTCGTAGTGCACTATCTGGCCTCCCTGTACCTGTAGCATCCCCCAGATGAGTTTCCCGGATACATCCTCGGCACGCTCAGGTCTGTCCGCTTTTTTGTATTTTTCATACCGCGAGGTGCTTATTGTTAATATCGCGCACCTGTAGGACGCAGGCAGATTCTCCTTGTGAGGCAGTGAAATGTCCATAGAGGCTCTTATATGCAAAAAGATATATGAATGTATTTAATGAGATTCTTTGCCATCGATGTCGGAATGGGAACGCAGGACATCCTCCTGTATGACAGCAGGCAGAACATCGAGAACTGCATTAAGATGGTGCTGCCCTCGCAGACGCGTATCGTCGCACAGCAGGTCGCCAATGCAACAAGACTAAAGCAGGATATCGTCCTTGCTGGCGAGACCATGGGCGGAGGACCAAGCACAGGCGCCGTGAAGAGGCATATTGAAGCCGGATTCGGTGTGTACGCAACAGAAAAAGCGGCGCTGACATTGAACGACGACCTGGACAAGGTAAAGGAAACGGGCGTGGTGATCATCGGCGAGGATGAGGCACGGGAATTAAATGCCACTCGGATCGAGATGTGCGATGTAGACAAACATGCTCTTGAAAAAGCCCTGTCTCTTTTCGGCGTCGAGAGCCCTGATAAGTTCGCAGTCGCTGTACAGGACCACGGATACTCGCCCGGTACTAGCAACCGTGTGTTCCGTTTTGATTACTTCAGGAAGATTATAGAAGCCGGAGGAGCTCTTGATTCGTTCGTGTATAAAGGCAATATCCCTGACCGCTTTACAAGGATGAAGGCTGTAGAAAGAACGCTGCCAGGCGCGCTGCTTATGGATACCGGGTTTGCGGCGATCAGGGGCGCGCTGCTTGATGAGGCTGCATCGTATCCATGCCTTGTAGTAAATATTGGCAACGGTCACACGCTTGCTTCTGTTGTGGACGATAAAAAGCTTCTTTCATTGTTCGAGCATCACACCTACCAGATGACAACGGACAAGCTTGATGATTACCTGAAAAGATTATGCGAAGGAACTCTTGGTTTCCGGGAAGTCTTTGACGACGGAGGGCACGGTTGCTATGTCAGGGAGCCAGTCGGTCTTGAAAATTTGGGCTCGATCCTCGTTACAGGACCAAACCGCAGCATCATGCGGGGCTCTGCACTTGATGTTCGCTTTGCAGCGCCTTTCGGGGATATGATGCTTACAGGCTGTTTCGGGCTGATGGATGCTTACATTAATTATCCAGAAGGTCAATCTGGTGCGCCATGAACAGGGAATTATACATGCCTGTGATACGGGCGATAGTAGCTCTGGTTCTGGTAATCCTGGTCAAGTTTGCTGCAATGCTGACGCTCAGGGACACCAGAACGGTCTATGCAGTGGTAGATGTTGCTCTTTCTCTTGCAGTTGTTATTGTCCTTTTGAGGTTCAGGCTGGAACTTAACAGGCAGCTTGCAACCTCAAAGCCGGATTTCCCGGAAGCCCGCTCGTTTATAACAGGACTTGTGTTGCTGCTGGTCATATTGACTCTCTACTGGGCGTTCGTTCCCTATTCAGGAGTTCTTCCCGATGGTTCATATAACATCCTGTTTTTTATCCTGGCGCTCGTTCCGGTTTATTTGCTCTGGAGTATCCTTAATAAGAACGCTGGCAGGCTGTCGGAGGTTCTGCTCCTCAGTACCCGGGAAGAAAAACGAAAATGTTCCTGCGGATGGGAAAATCCCGGGGCAGCCAGATTTTGCAATAAATGCGGTTCACCTCTACAGTGAAAAATTTCTAAATATCGAGATGTGCAAATAATATTTTAGTAATATTATTATAATCTCTCATAGTAATGCTTATATAGAACCACAAACAATCACAAAGCTTCCGTACAAACATGAATTTGTACGTAATATTGAACAGAAGATAACATTTTACGGAGATTATTTATGGCAGGACAATTAGCAGGACAGCCAATCTTCATTTTGAGGGAAGGCAGTCAGAGAACTAAAGGAAGAGAAGCACAGAGCAACAATATCATGGCAGCCAAAGCAGTGGCTGCGGCAGTAAGGACGACCCT
>CABMIB010000119.1 GCA_902386135.1 uncultured archaeon | reverse complement strand
GCTTGGCGGGAACGATGCCTATGCCAGAACGCTGGTCAACTGCGAGGGTGCCGGTACTTTTTACCTCACGCCGATGTGGGCTTCAAGCTGGAAGGAACTGCCGGAGGAAAGCGGGATTTTTTCATCCGAGCTTGATAAAAAGTATCTGAAGCGGTACGGCAGGGTTGCGAAAATCAGTATGGGGCTTTCATTTGAGCCGGACTTTGACAAAAATGTCAGGGATTTCGCGCGGTCTTTTAATTTGAAGGTCGTGGAACTTCGGGGCAGTAAAAAGATAGCAGAGCAAAGTTACCAGGACGCTAAAAAGTTTCCCTGACAAGGATATTTTCATTTATGTCTTCGAGCGTATTGCATGAAGTCATTATCATCGCGACCCTCAGATCGGTTTTGATATACTCCAGAATCCTTTTAACCCCTTCAACCCCGCTTGAAACAGCCTCCCTTGCCAGTGGTCTTCCCACGAGGACGAAATCAGCTCCTAAAGCCAGCATTTTAATAACATCAAACCCTGTCCTTACTCCCCCGTCCGCCGTGATCACAACTCTTTTGCCCCCATCAGCCTCTCTTACGGCTTTCACGATTTCTGGAAGAGCATCCGCAACCCCCCGGCCGGAGTCCATGACCCTGCCTCCGTGATTGGAAATGCCTATCGCATCCGCTCCCGCTTCGACTGCTGCCAAGGCATCCTCTACGCACAGAACTCCTTTGATAATGAAAGGAAGACTTGTCGAGCGTTTAAGTTCTTTCAGTTCATCGATAGTTTTCCTGAAAACAGGCTTTCCCGCGAGGGCAAAGTTCACCGAGCCTGCTCCGTCGATATCCACGCCGACAGCTACAGCTTTTTCGTTCTCGGATTGCTTTATTAGCTCTATTAGGACTGCTTGCGACTGCGGCTTGAAGATGTTGACCCCGTGGCCGTTGACTTTTTTAAGAGCCATTATAGCAGGATGTACCATCTCATAATCCCTGGATGTATTCCCAGTATATCCGATGATGCCTGCAACTTTACATCCTTCCAGGATATTATACGCGAAATCCTCTTCCGTGATGTTGCTCACATAACTCAGGCCGCTCATCGGGGCGCCAAGCACGGGCATGGAGATTTTTTCCCCGAAGAACGTAGTTTCAATAACCAGGTCTTCGTGTTTTGTTATCAGTCTTTTCCGGAGCCTGTATTTTGCGAGCGCCTTGAAATTGGCAAGATACGTGAGACCCTGGCCCATGCCCCGCAGACCAAGCGGTACCCCGTATTCCTGCCTCAGTTCCGGTACCGTTTGCGGATTATCAACACCCACCAAAATACTTCTTTTCTCTTGTTTCCTCTCTGTAAAATCCGTGTAAGCCCTGGCTTTCTGCCAGTACTCTTCATCAGGAATAGGGGCAAGCTTTTCTTTAGTTGCCCCGCAGACCGGGCATCTCCAGGAATCGGGGAAATCCGAAACCCGGGTATTCCGGCTTATCCCTGTGAGAGGGTCGCCCTTCTCTTCATCGTAAACGTAGATATTACAGACAGTGCAGATCCATTTAGTCATGCTGTTCAAATAGAATTGTTACATCCCGGCCTGCTCTTTGCCGGAACCCTTCAGGCAGTAACGATCCCATCTCAGGGAAAGGGTCTTCTGGACCGGACAGCCAGGACAGAGACAACCTTTATCTTTTTTAATTACTGTACTCTTTCCTGTTGCACAGAATAACAATCTTGTTTCCCCTGTCCCCATATATGTAGGGCATCCGCCGCAGATGCACATCTTTGTGAGTTCTGCCACTTTAGCATCTCTTTCTGCGGGAGACATCTTATTCATTGCTTCCATATTCTGTTCAAAAGTCTTTTTTTGAGTTTCTTTTGGCATATGTTAACCCCCTATACTTTAAATCGCTAAATTAATTATTCTAGTTATTCGTATATAATGATTTTCCAAATAAATTTATCAATGTTTATTCTAACGATATGAGCCTTTATCCAGCATCATGTTTTTATAGCAACTGCCAGGCTCTACAATTGCGAACAATCTGTATTTATGTTTTTATAATTCTTGCGCAGGCAGGTCTGAACAGCAACCTTTTTGTTATCAGGAGATAAAAATTATTGACGGTGAAGAAATGACAAAATATCGATGTACTGTTTGCGGTTATATATACGACCCGGCTGCAGGCGACCCCCCACGAGCAAATCCCGGTACCGAATTCTCAAGCCTGCCTGATGACTGGGTTTGCCCTGTATGCGGCGCGCCCAAGGATATGTTCGAGAAAATCGAATAATAGTTCTTGCGTGCCGGAACTGCGCCAGGGCTTTTTTAAATCTTTATCATAAATGAACCGCTTTCCCAAGGGCCACTTCTGCGGCTTCTGCCAGCATTTCGGGGAGCGTTGGATGCGGATGGATAGTTCCTGCCAGGTCGTCTAAAAAAGCAGCCATTTCTATGGAGTGCGAGGCCTCGCTTATCAGCATGGATGCGTTCGCCCCGACTATGTGTACGCCAAGTATCTCGCCATTCTTTTTATTCGCTATCACTTTCACGAACCCGTCGGTCCTGTCCAGGGTAAGCGCGCTCCCTGATGCGCGGAAGGGGAACTTGCCTGTTCTTATTTCAAAGCCGCTCTCTCTTGCGCTCTCTTCATCCAGTCCCACTGATGCTATTTCCGGGTCTGTGAAAGCTGTCTCAGGTATCGCCCTGTTATCAAAAGCGCTTGGCAAACCTGCTATTACCTCTGCTGCGACCTTTCCTTCCCTGAAGGCTTTGTGAGCCACGAATGGAGCACCTGCCACATCACCGACGGCGAATATTTTCGGATCCGTTGTTCGCCGCTTCTCATCAACTTTTATAGACCCGTTTTTTTCAATCTCGACCTTTGTATTCTCAAGTCCCAGGCGTTCGCTGTTCGGTATTACGCCCACAGATACCAGTATTTTATCCGCAGTTAATTCGGTTATCTTCTCAGCGCTGCTGACGGTTACAATGGCTTTTCCGTTCTCTTTACGCATTCCTTCGGGTTTTGAATTGTAATAGACTTCCATTCCCAGTTTTTCCATTTTCCTGCTCACTACCTCGACCAGCTCCGGATCAAACCTGGTAAGAACCCGTGATGAGCGCTGTATCATCTTCACTTTAGTACCAAGCTTGGCATACATCATCCCAAGCTCCATACCGATATACCCGGCTCCTATTATCACCATTTCCTCAGGCACTTTAAAGAGGCTGAGAGCTTCATTCGAACTGATAACAAGTTTACTGTCGAAGGTAAATCCCGGGAACTCCCGCGGGTGTGAGCCGGTCGCTATTATGGCATTTTCAAACTGCAATGTGGAGGTTATGCCGTCCGGCGCGGTAATCCTGGCTTTCTCCGAGGATTCAAAGAATGCCTCGCCTTTTATCACCTCTACGCCGTATTTCTTGCACAGACTGCTGATGCCGTCCCTGAGTTTTTTTACAACCCCGAATTTCCACTGCTGGATCTTTTTTAAATCGAATTCTACCGAGCCTTTTATCCCTGTATTCCCCGGGTTTTTTATATCGTATATGAAGTTTGCAGCATGTATCAGTGCCTTGGAAGGGATGCAGCCGCGATACACGCACACGCCTCCGAGGTCGTACCTTTCCACAAGTATTACATCCATTCCAAGCTGGGCTGCCCTTATTGCAGCAGTATATCCTCCCGGTCCCCCGCCCACTACCAGAACATCGCAGCCTGTGATAATATCTCCCATTACCATTTGAATTCACCACTCTTTACAAATTTATATTAGTTCTGTACCTTTTTAACCTTTACTGAATCCCTCAACAATAAAATCAGCCATATACGAACTTCTGACGAGAGGACCGCTAATGACAGAGAGAAATCCCATCTCCAGAGCCTTTTCCTTATAATATGTAAACTTTTCCGGCGAAACGTACTCTTTAACTTCCAGTTGCCTTGCGGTCGGTCTGAGATACTGACCTAATGTAAGGATATCAACTTCTGCATTTTTTAGTTCTTCCATCGTCCGCAGCACCATATCCTCCGTTTCACCGAAACCAAGCATCAGTGAGGATTTGGTGTGGACAGAGGCTGACATTTTTTTTGCGTTTCGCAATACGGCCAGTGACAAATTATAACCTGCCCTTCTGTCCCTTGCAACAGTCTGGAATTCTTCTGTGGTCTCTATGTTATGCCCCACTACATCGGGGTGAGCTTCAATTACCTTCCGCAGGCATTCCATATTGCCCTGGAAATCAGGAATAAGCGCCTCTACGATTAAATCCCTATTTAAGTTCTTTATTGCCCCGATGCAATCTGCAAAATGTCCTGCTCCGCCGTCAGGAAGGTCATCCCTGTCCACCGAAGTCAGGATAACGTACCGCAAACCTGTTTCCTTCACAGCCTGAGCTATCCGCAGAGGTTCAGAAGGGTCAAGAGGCTCACCACACTTTCCTTTATCCACTGCGCAGAATCTGCAGTTCCTTGTGCAGACCGAACCCATGATCATAAAAGTGGCTGTGCCCCTGCTCCAGCACTCTCCCACATTGGGGCATCTGGCGCCTGTGCATACCGTGTTCAATCCGTGCTCATGCAGGGCATTCTTTAAAGTCAGGAATTTCGTTCCCGCAGGTGGTCTTATTTTAAGCCATTCAGGCTTTGCCATATTTTCAGGCTTTCCCCAGCGTGGCTTTTCCCGGTCTCCATCCGACGGGGCACATTTCCCCTGTCTGCAGGGCGTTCAAGACCCGGAGTATCTCATCAACGTTCCTGCCGATATCAAGGTCGTGCACTACCTGGTACCTGAGTACACCCTCGGGGTCTATGATAAAAGCGCCCCGCAGGCTTACGCCCTTGTTCTCTATAAGTACGCCGTAGCTCCTGCTTACATCTTTGGTTATATCGCTGAGCAAGGGATACTTCAACTCCCCGAGTTCTTTGAGCCATGCCCTGTGCGCATGGACGCTGTCCACGCTTACTCCCAGCACCTGTGCATTCAGTTCCACGAAATCGTCGTTACGTTCGCTGAACGCGGTTACCTCTGTGGGGCAGACAAATGTAAAATCGCCGGGATAAAAGAAAAGCACGACCCATTTTTTTGAATAATCCTCAAGACGGAAATCGCGGATTTCCCCTTTAACTATTCCCTGCATCGTGAAGCCTGGAGCTCTCTGACCGACCTGAAAACTCATATTTATCACTCACACCTGTGATAATTTATGGTAATTGTTTGGATATAAAGGTGTCTGAGATTTTGATGATGCAGTTTAACTTAATGTTAATATTCGGCAGCATATCAGGTAAATCACGTACTCTCACCGCAAAGAACGCAAAGTTCGCAAAGAGTTATTATTGCTATCCTTTGCGCTCTTTGCGAACTTTGCGGTGTTTTATCTATCCTCTTTCCGATAAAACCCAAAAAGGTTATACAATATTAATCTTAAGTTAACACAATCCTCATCTGAAATGGATAAGTTGATTTCATTGGCATTCAATCTTAATTAAGAAGGAGGAGCGTATGAAATTAGATAAAATGGAACAAACATCTGAATTGAAGAGTATGAAGGATATGCTAAATGGTTTTTTAGGTAAAGAGGTAAACATTTCAATTAGGAGTGGGACTAAGCTCAAAGGCAGGTTGGAGTCAGTGTCAACATACGAATTGGTTATTACCGTATCTCATAAGCCTGTAATTGTGTTAAAACACGCAATTGATTATGTTGAATTAGCCGAGTAGGAACCGGAGAAGGAGACACTATAAGATATATTCGCTTAGAGTTGGGTAAGGTTTGGGGAAAATGATTTAAACCTAATAACCATCAACATTATTTGGTGGTATCGGAATGATCGGGCAGGTCAGGCGGATTTGATGGTGGAAAAAAGGATTACCTTTCCTGCCCATGAAACAGGCTATACTGATTGAGATTATAAATCGATTTTCCAGTATTTAACCCAAATTAGTCCTTAATGTTAGCAAGACGGGTAAAAGATGACGTTCGCACATTAACAGTAGATTAGTCGCTAGTTGTACCGCTCAAATACGTATTGTATTGTATTGTATTTTTAGCTTTATAGATTTGGGCGATCACTGGGGCTTCGTAAAAAGTGTGATGCATTTTGCTTTCTCTTCGAATTTCCTATCGAAAGGTTAAAATAATATCGGCTCATAATATATTATGGGAGTAGATATGAAATCTCTTACGATTAGACAACTTGATGAAAAGGATGAAGAAATTGCAGACGCACTTATTTCTTTAGGTATAAGTCGAAATGTTGCCAGAATTTTGAGCTATCTTCAGAGTTCGAAAGAAGTTAAATCAGTAGAACTTGAAAGAGAAGCCGGATTACGCCAGCCCGAAGTCAGTTTTGCTGTGAGGTAGTTAAAAGGACGCGGCTGGATAAGTGAGCGGGAAGAGAAGAAGCCAGGGAAGGGAAGACCGTATAAGGTGTACTCGCTTAAAGTCGGATTTGATGAGATAGTTGATGAGCTTGAGAGACAGCAGAGAAAAGCAGTTGATGAGATGCGGTCAAGGATTGAGCGATTGAGGAAATCAAGAAGATATTAAAATTATTGCTTGAGTCACCCAAATGGGTTTCCCACGCTCGCAAACAACGCCATCACCCTTATGCGCCCGGTCATCGTTTCATCGACCCTGGCGCCCCATATGACCTTTCTGGTGTTCGGCACATGCTGCGCCATCAGCTCCCCCACTTTTGCCACCTCGTCAAGCGTCATATCCTGCCCGCCTGTGATACTTATAAGCAGCCCGTGCGGCGTCGAGTTCTCAGGGATATCCAGGAGCGGTGCGGAAACGGCGCGCTCAACTGCTTTTTCTACGCGGTCCGGACCTTCGGCATCCCCGATGCTGAAAGAGGATACGCCGCCTTCCTCAAGGACGGCTTTCAGGTCGGCAAAATCAAGGTTCATGAGGCTTGGCACGGTTATCGTTTCCGTGATGCCTTTAATCAGTGCTCCGATCAGCCCGTTCGCGACTGCAAAGGCGGTCTTAAGAGGCAGGCTGCCTGCTACTTTGCGAAGTTTGGTGTTATCGACAAGCACTACGGAATCACACGTTTCTTCAAGGGCGCGGATGGCTTTTTTGGCATTCTCGCGCCGCAGGTATTCTATTTCGAACGGCATTGTCAGGCACGCGATGGTCAGGGCGCCGAGCGAATTGCTTATCTCGGCAACTACGGGAGCGGAACCTGTGCCTGTCCCGCCGCCAAGACCGGCAACAATGAACACTATATTGATCCCTTCAAGCTCTTTCCTTATTTCATCAGCGCTCTCCCGCGCGCATTCCGCGCCTACCTCGGGAAAGCCCCCGCATCCTTTGCCCTTGCCTCTCTCTTTGCCTATGAGCATCAGTTTATCCGCCCTTTGCAGGATAAGATGGCTTATATCCGAGTTGGCTGCTATTATCTTGGCGCCAGCTATGCCCTTATCAGAAAGGTATGTTATAATATTGCATCCCGCTCCGCCAAGACCGATCACAGCCACGGATGGTCTTACCGCCTTCATAACATCTGCCAGTTCTGCCATCATCTAAGACTATTAATAGATTCAATTCATATAAATATATATCCAAAAATCCATTCTCATTATGGACAAAAGCCTTTTGTATTATAATACAGCAATCAGGTTTAAAATTGAGATACATGCGCATCGGAATCATCGCGATCCAGGGAAATGTAGAAGAGCACGTTAATGCCATAAAAAAGGCATTAAGGCAGTCAAACATTGAAGCAGAGGTCATAAAGATAAAACATAGCGGGCTCGTACCTGTGTGCGATGCCATAATCCTTCCGGGAGGTGAGAGCACAACGCTCGGACGCCTTATGGAGAGGGAAGGAATAGCAGATGAGATAAAAAAAGCCGCTCGTGCAGGTGTTCCGGTAATGGGGACATGCGCAGGGCTCGTGCTGCTTGCAAAACACGGGGATAAGCAGGTGGAACGGACAAAACAGCCGCTCCTCGGGCTGATGGAAATACATGTTAACAGAAATGCCTTCGGACGCCAGAGAGAATCGTATGAATGTCAGGTGGATTTTAAAGGGCTGGGCTTGCCTTTTAACGCCGTGTTCATCCGTGCGCCAGCTATAACCGGGTGCGGTAAGGACGTGGAAATCCTCTCAGAGTGCAACGGTCTCATCGTGGCGGCGAGAGAAAAAAATATGCTTGCTCTTGCATTCCATCCCGAACTGACAGATGACCTGAGGATACACCATTATTTCTTGGAAATGATAGGATAGAATGATATATCAATCAGGCTTTTCTATCTTTTTGTTAATCCTCTCGATTTTTGCCCGAAGCGAACTGCCGAGTTCTTCGTATTCCTCATCGATGAGGTTTCCTGATGCATAGTCCTTTTCTATTTTATCGAGCCTGGATCGGAGTTCTTTCTTCTCATTTTCAAGTTCATTCCTGGTCTTCCCGGTGAATTCTGCCTCATCTGTTTCTGCTGCCGCTTCCTCGGATTCTGCACTTGTTTCAGGTATTTCTTCAACAGCTTCCTCAGGCTCTTCGATGTCTTCCTCAGACTTCCTCTCAAAAGAGGTTCTTATTTTCCCTTCGATTGCCTGAATTCTCTCACTCTTTTTCCGTAAGACAGGATATGAAAGCGCAAGTAATATCAGAAGCCCGAGAATCACATAACCTGCAATGCTGGCGGGGGTGGCGGCTGGTTTTGATATCTGGATATTTATTTCTTTGAACTGGGGTGAGCTAAACTTGTATAAAGTTGAATCATCTATTTCACTCACATCCTGCGTACTTATTGTATCCCCGTTCTCATCCAGCAATTTAATTGAACTGCCCGCAGGTTTTCTGATTTTAAGTATGACAGCAGGCAAACTCGGGTTCCCTCCGTACTTGTAGTTAATTAATGTGGGATAAGTCAGCTTCTTTGAATACGATATTGAATTCGCAGATAGTTTTTCTGTAACTACATACTCAACTACATAGAGGGGAGGAAGACTATTTACACCGATGTTGTCTTGCCAGCTTATGACGTTCCCGTTCTGGATTATATTCAGGGGTATCGGCACTGCGTCCGCCATCATCTCTGTTCTTCCTATACTAATATTTTCAGCGCCATCCGGCACCCATGTCCTGAGCGTACCGGAAAAGTTTTCAGTCCCGGTATTCTTAAATGTCAGTGTTTCGCGTACATACAGTCTGTTCTGGGATTCAAATTGGATAGTATCTATCTCTATGAGATGCTGCAGCAACTGAAGACCCTGGTCGGATTGAGTGGTGTTGTTCAGGCCTGTTTGTACTGTAGATTTATTGGCCCCCATTCCGGGAAACCCATAGGCGGTGCTTATCAAAAAGGTAACTAAAAATATAGAAATTACGTATTTGTTGAGCGTTTTCATGTGTTCACTTATATCAAATATACTATTTGTATAGATATATTTTGTTGTTTTGTCTTAATTGTAATTAAATATACTGAACAATTCGGAGAATACATGCTGCTATTGCTCCGTAAGGTGAAAATGAAAAAGTAATCTGGTCAGGAATACCTGCCTGTGTTCTGGAAAATCTTTACTAAGAAAAAAGCAAAAGCTATATATACGGAATAATAAATTGATGAAGAGAAAAACGCGTAACACCTAAAACGAGAACTTATTAAAACGAAGGTAGTTAAAACGGTAGGATAGAAAAATGCAACCAAGATTATTTAGCATAGTGGTTTTTCTGGCTTTAGCCGGATTCATTTCAGTTTTAATTCCAGAGGCTGTTGCTTCTGAGAATTCGTGTATCGATTGCCATAAAACATTATCTCCTTTTATTGAAGTCCAGAAACAGTTCAACCAGATAAGGATTGAACACCTCGGGAGAAATGTAAGTTGTTCTCTTGAGTGCCATGAGGACAGGGCCAGGCAGCTTGCAACATCTAATTATCAGCAGTGGTCCGAATCCGTACATGCTCTCAAAGGAGTAACATGCAATGTCTGCCATGGGGGCGACCCAAAGCAGGCAACAGAGGAGAAAGCCCATTCAGGTATTCTGAAACCCACAGACCTCCAGAGCCCTGTTTATTATACGAACGTCCCAAAGACATGCGGCGGATGCCATTCAAAGGAACTTACTAATTTTGAGAACAGCAAGCATTACAAGGATCTTGAGGCATTGAAAACCGCCCCGACATGCACGACGTGCCATGCGCCTCATACCTTTACCGTGCTGAACCCTGAAGAGTTCAGGAATTTCTGCGGGAACTGCCATTCGGTGTATAAAAAAGTAGCACCTTACGATATCCCGGTCCAGGCCGAGTACCTGCTTGGGAAATTGAATAAATTGAAGTTCAATATCCAGACAGCCCAGGAGGATATATTCTGGGCTAAAAAGAACGGGACCGATGTAACGCAGGCTGAACAATACGTAGATAGCGCGTTAACGGTGCAACAGAATCTGGCGCCCATGTGGCATGAGTTCAATCTCACACACTTCGAGGATGAAGTGGATGCAGCCAACAAGGAAGTAAATAAAGCCGAGGAGCTTATAAGACCAGCCCCGACCCCAACAGCAACAGCACCCGCCAAAATGCCCGGATTTACCGGCCTGGCGGGTGTGATCTCTCTGCTGGCTGTACTGTATATGTTCAGAAAGAAGCCAAGAGACTAAGCGAATGAAAAAAGCGAATTCCGGAGTAAAGAAAACCGTCATTACCATATGCAGGTGAGAAAACAATGCAGCCGCATTTGAAAAGAGCATTCACGTTACTGGCGATCGCGATAATTGGTTTTATCGCGGTCAGAGCCTTAATTGTCCCGGACTCATTCGGTCAGAACGGGTGGTACAGGGGAGACTCTGTTTTTGAGCTTAGAAATTTTCCTGTAAAACATGCAGAGCCGGTGAGCTGTGGTGAAGAAGACTGCCATAAAACAATTTATTCGATATGGTCAAGCGCAGGGCATAAAACAGTAAATTGTGAGACCTGCCACGGACCGTCACAGGAGCATGTCAATAACGTCAGGATAATGCCTCCTCCTGCAAACGATTCAAGGGATTTCTGCGGTCTTTGCCATTTTAAACGTGCAGCACGACCATCGGGTTTCCCGCAAATCGACCCCGAAACGCACGGTGAGAACTTAAAATGCGCCTACTGCCACAACCCGCATAAGCCGTGGTTTGTGTAAATGGAGACATTACAATGAACTTATCAAGACGAGAATTCGCTAAGATCGGATGCAGAATTGTTATCGGGGCAACCGCAGGCACTGCTATGATCGAATCCATTGCTACAAATGGCATAGCAGCCGAGAATTCCCCGAAGGGGGATTATAACTGGAAGGAGCATTACTGGGGCTATCTCATCGATACCAGAAAATGTATTGGCTGCGGCAGATGCGCCAATGCCTGCAAGCTTGAGAACAATGTCCCGTTTGATGAGCCTGTTTACAGGACGTGGGTTGAGAGATACAGGATAGTTAACAAAGGGAGAGAAGAGAACGTAACAATAGATTCGCCGAACGGAGGCATCAACGGGTTTACTGACGACATCCCCGCAGAACAGATAAAAAAGGCGTTCTATGTGCCAAAAATATGCAACCACTGCGAGAATCCTCCATGCGTCCAGGTCTGCCCCGTAGGAGCAACGTACTCGACAGAGGACGGGGTCGTCCTTGTAGACTATAATTACTGCATAGGATGCAGGTACTGCATCCAGGGCTGCCCTTATGGTGCAAGATACTTTAACACTGAAAAGGGGACAGCGGATAAATGCACATGGTGCTATCACAGGATTACCAAAGGTCTCCAGCCTGCATGCGTGGAGGCTTGCCCTGTGGGGGCGAGGGTTTTCGGGGACCTGAAAGACCCGGAAAGCCCGGTCAATAAAATACTGGATAAAGAGAGAATCAATGTACTTAAACCCGACCTGGGAACAAAGCCCAAGGTCTATTATGTAGGATTGGACAGGGAAGTGCGATAATGGAGAGTTTAATATGGGGATATATATATCCCAACGAAGCTGAAATCCAATGGAGCATACTGATAGTATTATATCCGTATATTACCGGTCTTGTTGCCGGGGCGTTCATAGCGTCATCACTGTACCATGTTTTCGGTAAAAAGGAGATTAAACCTGTTGCAAGGTTCGCCCTTCTTACCGCGTTATCCTTCCTGCTCGTTGCGACGCTGCCACTTGTCACGCACCTTGGTCATCCAGAGAGAGGCATAGAGATCATGTTCACGCCTCATCTTACATCTGCAATGTCAGGTTTCGGGTATATCTATTCATTCTATCTTATTGTCGTAGTGCTTGAGATATGGCTGTCTTTCAGGGAAGATATAGTCAAAATGGCACTTAACTCTAGGGGATGGAAAGAACTCCTGTATTCAGGACTTGCGCTTTTCTCATATGATATTTCTGAAAAAGCACTGCACGATGATGAAAAATTCGCAAAGAAACTTGCTATCATAGGTATCCCGTCTGCTGCTTTCCTGCATGGATATGTGGGCTTCATATTCGGCGGCATCAAAGCCAATCCCTGGTGGTCCACTCCGCTTATGCCCCTTATATTCCTGATGTCAGCCATCGTATCAGGTATAGCATTACTGATACTGCTCTATCTCGCATCAATGAAGTTAAGGAAACACGCTATCGACCACAAATGTCTCCATTCGCTGGCGCATTACCTGTGGATCTTCCTGATCCTCGATGTGACACTGGAGTTGCTTGAGGTCATCAGTATGAAATATGAGTCTCTTGAAGAGATCGAGATAATCAACAGGCTCCTCTCGGATAAGATCGCTACTACTTTTTACGGTGTGCAACTGGGGCTGGGCATCTTTGTCCCGTTCGTACTCCTTCTTCTTGTAGGCATTATGAAGAACCGGGAAACGCTTAAAATGATTATGATATCGATTTCGTCCGTCCTTGTGGTGATAGGCGTGTTCGCCATGCGGTGGAACGTGGTCATCGGAGGACAGGAAATATCCAAGAGTTTAAGCGGAACCCTTACGTATGTTCCTGTATTCTTCAGCCAGGAAGGCGTCCTGCCTGCGATTATAATACTGGTAATCCCGTTCATAATCCTGTTCGTTATAACCCGCATCCTGCCACCCTGGAAGGACATGGAGGAAAAAGTTTAAGAGTAAATATCGTAAGGTATTTATCTTATAAACTCATTTTATTTTCAGAATTGCCAGACTGAAAAACGGGTACTTGGTTTTGGCTATGAGATAGGATTAATTGGAAATAACAGGAAAAATAAATATTTGTACTCTTAAAACGCTTAAAACGATGTGAGAGGAAATGTTTTCGAAAACTCGGACCCCAAAAAAGTATTGTATAATAATATTATATAGTTGTGCATTGATTGTATCTTTTTTCGCTTTTATTGCGCCCGCCGGTGCATCCGATCTGAGCGCTCTCAATAACTCATGTGTGGATTGTCACAGGACATTATCTCCCTTTACCGATGAGCAGAGCAGATTTAATGAGATCAGACAGAATCATACTGAGAGAAACATATCCTGCTCGCTTGAATGCCATGAGGATATCATAAGGAAAAAAGCGACCGACAATTTCCAGCAGTGGTCTGATTCTGGGCATTCAGCCTATTACGTCACCTGCGACGCATGCCACGGTGGCAACCCGCGCGCTAAAACTGAGGCTGAGGCGCATGCTTCGATGAAAGGTGTTAAAGACTCGAATAGCTCTATTTATTTTAAAAATATCCCGGAAACATGCGGAAAATGCCATACTGAGGAACTTGACCATTTCAAGAACACAATGCATTACCAGAGATTACAATCCGAATCCCGTGCCCCTTCATGTGTTACGTGCCATAAACCCCATACTTTCAGGGTGCTCAAAGCGTCGGAGCTTGTCCCGCTGTGCAGCGTTTGCCATAACCCGGTAGACCAGATAGCAGCTGCAAGCGTACCTAAAGATGCAAAAAACGCCCTTGAAAAAGCAGCCGAGCTGCAGGAAGATGTCCTGAATGCAAAAAATGCTGTAGCTGATGCAAAAGCAAAAGGAAAGGATGTTACTTCAGCCCAATTAGACCTTGATAAAGCCACAGCGGTTATGGATAGTGTCCCTTCGTTATGGCATGGGTTCAACCTGAAGGACTTTGACCAGCAGGTTAATAACGGGATCGATTGGGCAAAGAGAGCACAGTTCAAGACATCCGATGCTGAGCCAACCGTACCTGCGAGAGCGCCTGGTGTGGGAATAGCAGCAGTGTTTGGGATTTTTGCTATATTATACCTGATACGGAAACGGTGAGTGAAGAAATGGATAATATATCACCTATTGCAATTATCAAGAACTGGATTTCAGCGCATAAAGTGCCTATCATTATTGCACTTGTTGTCATGGCTTCAGCAATGGTAATAGTTACTGAAAAAGCCCTTGAGATAACTGAAAACCCTGCCTTTTGCGGAAAGAACTGCCATATCATGAGACCATATTATGACTCCTGGTATACATCCTCGCATAATGATGTCCGGTGTGTTGAATGCCATTATGAACCAGGAGTGATAGGTCATATAAAAGGCAAAGTCAACGGGCTTCTCCAGTTCTACAGCTATGAGACAACAGTTGAAGAATATTCCGGGAAATTATATGCAAAAGTCATGGATAATAACTGCCTCGTCTGCCATGAAAAGCGCATCTTATCTTCAGATGTTAATTTTAATGGTATTAATTTTAGCCACAAGAACCATTATCTGGAGCCCAAGAGAGGGATATCACTGACATGCACCAGCTGTCACTCCATGCTTGTTATTGGTATGAAAGAACACCAGTCCGTTACAGACCCTTCGTGCAACCAGTGCCATCCCAATATCGCTCAAAAAGATATCGGGCATATTGTAGTAACTACGTCAACATGTTTCACCTGCCACTTCAGGGATGTGCCCGGGAACACATCTATATCTGGCTGCCCATCATGCCATGGTCCTCCAAAAGAGACTCTTCACAATTACACGAACTTCAACCATACAAATCATTTAGAACGTGGTTATGATTGCCTGACGTGCCATACGAACATATCAACAAACTCAAATGATGTCGTTCCGAAGAGCAAATGCTACTCATGCCATAATATCAAGGACAGGGTTGATAAATACGACGACTTCAGTTTCATACATAAGAACCACGTTACAAATAATAAGATCGCCTGCTATAACTGTCATTCAGAAGTCAAGCACACACCAGAGGTAAAGCAGAACCTGTGCGCTAACTGCCATCAGGCGGAGCACCCAAGCGACTGGCTGAAGACGCATAAGACGCAGGTCTTAATAGGCAAAGTATGCAGTGACTGTCACCAGCCGAAGTTCTGCTCTGACTGCCATGCTACAGGAGTTGCAAGCGGTAAAAAAGCTAAATAACATGAGTGCAATAAAGGCAGTGCTTAAAATCTTTTGAGTCTGTATGGCACGATGAATATCCACTATAGAAACGCAGTCATCAAAACCAATCCGTCGGTCTATGAACCATCAGAGGATTCTTTCCTTCTTGCAGATGCGGCATTATCGGAGATAAAAGATTCGGAAAGGCTTTTGGAGGTAGGATGCGGCAGCGGAGTAGTTCCCGCGGTCATAAAAGCCAACACAACAGCAAAAATAGCAGGCATTGATATCAACCCCGATGCGGCAAAATGTACTAAAGAAAACGGGATTGACGCTATAAGGGGGGACCTGTTGAGCTGCATCAAAGGAAAATTCGACATGATAATATTTAATCCGCCGTATCTTCCGACCTCTGAGGAGGAAAGAACAGGAGACTGGCTTAATATTGCCCTTGACGGAGGATATGACGGCAGGAGGGTTATTTATCGGTTCCTGGATGAGGCTGGCAGATGCCTTGCCGGGAAAGGTAAGCTCCTGCTGCTGGTATCCTCATTGAGCGGAATCGAAGAGGTAAAATCGAAGATGGAAGCTCTTGGCTATACTGTGGAGATTAAGAGCCGGGAGAGGTTCATGTTCGAAACCCTCGCGGTCATAGTTGCCACTAAGACGTGAGCAGCCAGTAGTTCCCTGATATTAAACCTCTACCTCGGCAAACCTGTCAATATCAGTCCTGTGACCCCAGATATCCCCAACAAGCAGTTTTACATTCCTCATTCTTAAGAACGATTTTGTAGTATTCGAAATTGTCTTCTGGTATGAGGAAGGCAGCTGTAACCGTTTTAATTTCGGACTCTTTTTCACAAGGTCAAAAATGTTTTTCTCGGAAGGTCTGAAACAGAAATGTACGTTTTCTTCGGTTGTATCAAGGTTGTTGAGGTCTTCCTCGGAGCCAATGATCCTGAAAACGGCTTTCATAATAAGTTATATAGTGATTCTACTACATATATTTTTTTATTATCAGTGCATTGCATTACGTTATTTAGACAGCATTTAGACTGTAAGATTTAATAAGCATGAAGAACGATATTATGTAGGGGAGATGGTAAGTGTGGAAATTCTTCTTGCTACCGATGGTTCTCAAAGGGCGAAAAAAGCACAAAGGGCAGCCTTTCGGCTCTCAAAGGCATATAACCTTCATATGGCAGCGCTATTCGTTGTTAATTTCATGAACGCTCACTCGGCATCCGAGAGAGAAAAAACAATAAAACAGGGAGAGAAGGTGCTGAACGAAGTAGCGGCTGAAGGTAAGAAACTGGGTGTGGAAGTGGAGAAGATACTGGAAATCGGACATACAGGCAATACCATATTGAAAGTATCAAGAACTCTCAAAGTTCATACCATTGTCATGGGGTCTGAAAGCAGGAACGTATTAAGATTCCTTTCAGGCAGCATAACCGGGAAAGTACTGAAGAATGCGGAGTGTACAGTCATTGTTGCCAGATAATAAATTATATCTTGTATGAAGTAAAACATTAAGAAAATGACAGAGTACACCAGAATACAGGTTTCAGCAGATTCGGATGCTTCGGAGATCGCACCGTTTGCGATGGCAGTACACGAGCTTTTAGGGCTCCCGGTAACCATGAGAAGTCTCAACAAAAAAGGTGTCAGGATCGAGAAAGGAAAAATCCTTGATAATAACTATACAGGTCCTGTGCTAGAGCAGGTTTTAAAAGAGAACAGGATAATCCGCACCATCCCGACGAGCGGGAAATATACCGGGGTCCCCGTAATCGTCGTGCCGGTAAGGAATAAGGAAGGTTATGGTATCGCAGTCATCGGAGTTGTGGACGTCGTGGGCACGGTTGATCTCGGGCTTGTGTTCGGCAGTTATCCTGAAGTCGTAAAACAGGTACAGGAGTGCGTAAGATCAAAAGTGGCAGTACCTTGAAACCGGAAATACGCATTGCAAAAAAGGAGGAGCTGCCAGATCTCCTGGCTCTTGAGAAATTATGTTTTAAGGAGGAGACGTTCCACAAAAAACAACTGGGATATCTATTGCTTAAAGCAAAGTCCTTAGTGCTTGTCGCATCTGCGGATGATAAGATCATCGGTTCTATGATTGTTTTGTTGAGAGAAAACATTATGCAAGCAAGGATTTATTCGCTGAACGTACATCCTTCTTACAGGCGCATGGGTATAGGGAGATCACTTATGGATACGGCTCTGGAATTTTTAAAAGAGCGGGGATTCAGGAAATTCACCCTTGAAGCCGGTGTTAATAATACGGCTGCCAGGAACCTGTATGAGTCAAAAAGCTTCTCGGTCGATAAAATACTCCGGAGCTATTATAAAAACGGCGATGATGCGCTCCACTTTACGAAAAATTTATGATACAAGCGCATTTATTATTTTTTCGTAGATATCCGTATCAATAGTATCTTCATATCCATCATAGATACTTGGATTATCGTTTATCTCAATGACTTTGTATCCGTCATCCGTTTCTTTTACATCAAGACCGTAAAGCCCGTCCCCTACGCACTTTGAGAGGCTTATGCTGATATTCTCCAGCTCCGGGGAAATGGAGTCACGCGGGACAGCGATAGTATCTCCCCATACGTTTTTCCCGTTGATCTTTGATTTCACTTTCCATCCGCCTTCCGGAATGCAGTATTTGCACAGGTAAAGCACTTTATTCCGGAGGATTCCAACGCGCCAGTCAAAATGCGATTGAACATACTCCTGGATTATCAGGACCTTTGATTTCCGAAGGTACTTTTTTGAAATCTCAATTAATTCTTTTTCATTGCCGGCCTTCTCTACGTGAGAAGAGAATCTCGTATAGGGGGTTTTGATAACGACCGGGCATCCCAGGGTTTTGAAGATACTATCAAGGTTCTCCTGTGAGTAATCACCGGTGAATAGAAGAGACCTCGGTGACGGTACGTTATTTTTCAGGAAGAGGTCATGAAGTATCGCCTTATTTGAGCATGTCCTGATGGAACGCGGGTCATCGATCACTTTTAGTCCGCTTTGCTCGGCAAGTCTTGAAACTATGTACGCTGAGTTACTCGGGTCGGTTGTGGCCCTTATGAACAGGGCATCGTATTCAGGTATCCTTGTAATATCCTCTTTAAAGATGAACTCAAATAAATGACCCATCGACTCCGCGGTCGATTTGAACTTCAAGAGAGCATTACGCTCCGACTTATCATCGAAGTTGTATGCTTCGACAAAGCAGGCAATTTTCATGATTCGTTAAATACTTTGCTTTATCTTGTGTACTTTCTCATGTACGATATCCCACTTCACTTCCTTTCTCAGGGCCGGTTCGCAATGATTGAGGATAACATTCCCGTCATCTATCTGCACGATCAATTTACATATCGGAATATTGAATATCTCAAAGAATCTCCGCGCGAACTCCGATGTTTCGTCATTGGATGATTCCCCGAACATCTGTATTATTTCAAGGACTTCGCCCCTTACTGGGTGCAGCGATACGGGAAACCTTGAGTCCATGCTCATTTTTTTGATCATTCCGGGCAGTTTTGAGCCCGATTTTACGATCTTCATCGAGTTATTGGTGAAAGGGTTTACTGCCAGTAACATGACCGGGGTACTCAGGTCATCTTTCGGTTTTGTTACAAGCCTGTAGCCGTTCGTCGGTAAACCGTACCTTCTTGCTTTCTCGATGAGCAGCGGGTTCCTGTATGCATCCATTATTTCCGTACAATCTGGTGTGACCTCTACTCCATAGGTCTCCGCATGAGCAGATACGTAATATCCCATCCGCAAATAACGGTAATCATGGTTGATATTAAGTACGCTGTCGTGCACTGGTTGCCTTAAAAATAGTAACGGACTAGAGTCGCTTTCATCTTCGTCTTCGCTGACTATAATCATTTTAGATATCAGTCCACTGTTTAAATTATATGCTGAGTATAAATAAGTAACGAATGGAAAGGGTTGTTTCATCTGAAAAACATGTGAGGTGCAATCATTTTGTGGTATTGGTGGGCTCCAGGGGCAAGGATTTTTTATGATGGATATTTTTATAAAATGTACACTTTCTTTCCTATCGAACTATCCTTTACTTCCAGTCTCTATATTAGGTTTCGGAAGTATAGAGCGAAAAAATAAAAAAATTTAATCCTTCTTCAGCCACGGCATCATGGCGCGAAGTTCCTTGCCTACCTTCTCTACAGGATGCTCGTTCTCCTGCCTCTCAAGCGCGTTCAGTACAGGTCTGTTCGCCCTGCTCTCAAGCACGAATTCCTTCGCGAATTCTCCGTTCTGTATCCTGTGGAGCGCCTCTTTCATTGCCTGCCTGGATTGCTCGTTGATCACTTTCGGACCAACAGTCAGGCCGCCGTACTCGGCAGTATTGGATACGTAATACCACATCTTGCTCAGGCCGCCCTCGTGTATCAGGTCGATTATGAGCTTCATCTCATGGAATGTCTCAAAGTAAGCGATCTCAGGCTGGTATCCTGCTGCAACAAGCGTCTCAAAAGATGCTTTCATCAAAGCTGTTGCCCCGCCGCACAGGTCAACCTGCTCGCCGAAGAGGTCGGTCTCGGTCTCTTCCCTGAATGTGGTCTCAAGCACACCTGCACGGGTGGCGCCAATACCCTTTGCGTAAGCCATGCCGATATCTCTGGCATTCCCTGAGGCATCCTGGTATATCGCAAGCAGCGCAGGAACGCCGATGCCCTCGGTATATGTGCGCCTCACAAGAAAACCCGGGCCTTTTGGCGCTACCATGATCACGTCCACGTCTTTAGGCGGAACTATCTGGTTATAATGGATATTGAACCCGTGGGAGAAACACAGCGTTTTGCCTTCGCTCATGTGCGGGGCTATCTCGCTGTAATAAACAGCACTCTGTATCTCATCAGGTACGAGTATCTGGATGAGGTCGCCCTTTTTAGCAGCCTCAGCCACCGGCATGACAGCAAGACCATCGTTCTTTGCCTGGTTCCAGGATTCACCGCCTTTCCTCACACCCACAACCACATCGAGCCCAGAATCATGCAGGTTCTGCGCCTGCCCCCCGCCCTGGCTGCCGTAACCGATAACCGCAATAGTTTTGTCTTTCAGTACATCCAAATCTGCATCTTCGTCATAGAATATTTTAACCATGAATTATCCTCCTGCACCCTTTGATAGCATTAATATGTATAAAGTTTATTCAACGTTACAGGAATATACGTGGTTCTGCTCCTCATCATCGAAGCCGGGGATGGATGGCGAGGTCAGAATCTCCATTTGATGATGAGATTAGAGTCCAGGTATTTGAGCCAGAGGCAATTTCAATCTTATTTTTTATTTTCTGATTTTAGGCAAATTAACCACTTTTTGTAAAGAAAAATTCTCTGTATGCGTCCAAAATTGAAATATACCAGTTATTACTCCCCTTTGGTGCACTCCGTGGTTTTTGATTGATGGAAAAGGAGGCTAAAATAGTGAATTTTTTGCCATTGAGGCTCATTGAGACAGTCTCTGTGCCTCTGCGTCTCTGTGGCTTCAGATTAAAAGTTGCCACCGAGACACAGAGAACACAGAGATATTTTTATATCGGATTTTTGCATGAAAATGTAGCGCTAAATCCTGAAAATGTTCTATTATTTTTCCCTCCGTGTCTCTGCGCCTCCGTGGCTAAATTATTGATTGCAAACGAAATTTTTAACAATTAGGCTATTATAAGTATTTATTTCAGGTTTTAAAGCTTTATCATAAAGTTTGTCTGTGGCTCAATTCGTCCTCTCTTCCAGTTCTTCTGCGTATTCCGCGTGTGGATGAAGCCTGAGTTTTCCCATGCCTTTTGCAGTTTCCCTGAAAAATGCAACAGCATCCAGGGGTGGTTTTTGTTTCTTCATACCTATTCTATTATGCTACTTAACTTATAAATTGAGCTATGTAACATCGAATTTTTTCTTGTTTAATCGGTGAGTGCGTGTTTCTTCTTAAAGTCATAAACTGTAACTAAATAGTTCGGACTGACAAACTTTGCAATTTTCTCGCTTAGAGATTCACTTTTTACCCCCCAAAACCTATCAATGGCTTGAAAACCCAATCCTACCAGAAGCCCCGTTCCTGGAAGTCCTGCTGCAAGCTCTCCAATTAAACCAATGTCTAATGAAACTCCAAAGCTTATTCCTTCAGAACCCAATTTCATTTTATCAGCGTCCTTCCAGACATTATCGAGAATTTCTGAAGCCTCTACTTTTTTATCCCCAATTATATCGATATTTGTTCTTTTGACACCTTCATTAAGAGCTCCCAACACCTTATACAATTCGAGATCTTTGTACTCTTGAATTACTTTCATGCAACCATCGAAAGTTTCTGGATAAAGAACTGTTTTGTTTAAAAGGAACTTGCCTATTTCGTAGGGGATATTTTCATCAATTATAGCACCATATGGCTTTCCTAACTTATGTGCTTCAGTTAAAAAAGCTCTATCAAAATTATAAATCGATTTAAGTGTATCACACTGCGGAGCTACTATTAAATCGGCGAATAAATTAAGATATCTTACCGCTTCTGGTGGATTAGATATCATTAAAGATCCTATCTCCTCCGCTAATTCCCCATAGCCAAGTGTCTTAAGGGCTATATAAGCAAAAGCATATGTCGCCCATAGGTCTTTTGCAGACATTTGACCACCGAATAAAGCTGAACTCTCAATGTATCGAGAGAATCCAACTTGGGTTAAGGTATCAAACTCAATTAGGTATTTCTTGTGTGTCTTTTCAATAAGCAATTGAGGCCATGGCATCGGGCTGGGTGGTTTTAATTCATAAAATAAAGGTTCAAGAAAATCAAGGTTTTTGTAAGAAGTTGGTCTATCTATCAAAAATTGTATCCTACCAGTATCTTTAGCTAAATCAATCATTTTATCAATATCTTTAGAGGTAAATCCATGAGACTTATGAAAGTCATCAAATGCTTTCTTATCATAGTATGGAACTAAATGAACCAAAGTTGAACCGTAGAAAGGGATTTCACCCCAAATATTTGTAGTTGAACGAGCTGTTGGCTCTTTTAGCTTAACAAATCTGTCCTTAGGAGGATATGCTTCGTTTTGTGAAACCGTTCCCTCTTTTAATCCTTTAATAAATTTTTCCGATTCTTTTATTTCTCTTGCCTCGTAATCCTGGAGGAACTCCTCGAAACTACTCATACTTGTTTAATCAGTTTTATCTTTACTCTATAAATATCTAATGAACTGCTCAATATTTTTGGCATTTATGCCATCAGTCTCCCCACCACTTCCTCCACCGCCAGCAGCTCCTGCACCCCAGTTTTCATGTCTTTCAACGCCACCTTGCCCGCATCAAGCTCGTTCTTTCCTACGATG
>CABMIB010000118.1 GCA_902386135.1 uncultured archaeon | reverse complement strand
GCTATCTCGCAGTATTGAAAAATACACGGAAAGGAAGTAGCAAAATCATGAATACATGTAACGGTACCCAAAATTCGATGCGTGTACAGTAAATCAGGGAAAATTACAAGTTAATCGAAATACTCTACAATAAATGAATTAAGAAAGATCATCAATATATATTATACTATATTTCAGTATAACCATTATATTTCAGCTTTTAGTATTAATCAGGAGAAAGATAGTTGGTTTGGATATGGAGCTTTAAATTTTATAAATGCATTAGAAATGCAGGATATTAGATACGCAGACTCAAAGAAAAATAAGGAATATTTACATCATCGGGAGGCAGCATGTTTTATTGATGAATTAAGCGATACAATATTCTATATTCATTCGCAACCAAATAGAAAAAATAAACAAGATGATTTAGTTACTTTGGATTACGTGAATATTGGTTTTGTATTCCATAATATACCTTACAACAACGTATATTATGACTTTTTCGAGAAAATTGGATCAATCCCTGAATTCATTAATGAAGTAAATAGCCCTTTAACCAAGTTCAAAAAACTAAAATATACCCTTAAGGAGGAAGGGTATATAATTGATGATCCTACCGAGGAGTTTGGAGGGTGGGTCTCTGGAGTTTTTACTAAAAATTTTAAAAATAATACTATTACGGACATTTATAATGATAAAATCATAGTGAATTTTAGACAACAGCACGAAATAAATGACAAGTGCAACTATAGGCTTTTAGGTGTTGCAGCTACAACTCTTCCACCTGGGAATTTTCCCGCGATAGTTGTAAATTATATAGGTGATTGGAGTATAATTTAATTGTTTTAAAACTTATTTCTAGCCCACCCACCGTATACATCTACCTGCATATCTGCCTCTCCAATTATTCCATATCTTTAGTTCCTGCTTGTATGCTGATGTATTTACTCAGAAACAAAACCCATCAGGGTTTACTAGCATCGATGCCTTGGGAAGCAAGGAAAATTATAATCGTGAATAGACGCCATTAACCAATCCCCCTTTGCGTTCTTTGCGCCCTTTGCGGTGTTCAACCAAATCAATCCATGGAATACTTTAGAAGGCTACTGGATATTTGAACTCGCGGTAAGACTATAATTTACGATTAGTTACTATAACCGCATGCGTATAGTACTCCTTCCCGCGTCCCCGCATAAACGGCTCCGTCCAGCACTGCGGGAGAAGCCCTGATCGAACCATTGGCTGCACATATGCCATCCACCCTGCCGTCTGTCCTGTTCAGCCTGTAGATGCTGCCGTTCAGGGCCCCTGCAAAGATCGATTTCCCTTCGATGAGCGGCGAGGCAGACATGGGGAAAAGCTCTTCTGATTTCCATACAGTTTCACCCGTGCTGGCATTCAGCGCATAAACCTTGCCATCGTAGGAAGCCGTATAAACAGTATTATCTGTGAATACCGGCACGGCATCGATGGAAAAACCGGTCATGTATTTCCACTTTTCTTCCCCTGTTGAGATATCAAGGGCGCTGATAGCGCCGCTTCTGTCCCCGAAGTAGACCTTGTCGCCTGCTACCATAGGCGAAGACCAGATAATATCATTCCACACCTTCTTCCATTTCAGCGTGCCGTCATTTTTATCCAGGGCGTATATTGTACTGTTGTAAGAGGAATTGTAAGAGACAACAATTAGCCTGTTATCCGTGCTTGTGGGTCTGGTCAGTATCGGGTCGTCGGCAGTGAATTTCCATTTTAAGGCTTTGCCTGAGATATCAACAGCGTTTACTACTTTATTTACCCCGATATAGAGAGTACTGCCATCCACAAGGACCGGCAGATCAGGCGTAGTTTCAGAAAGCTCACCCGGAAGCGACATCCCGGAGATGCTGCCGTCTTTTGTATCGAGAGAATATATCCCTGCAGATAATCCCTGACGGATGGTTGTATACAGCCTGTCGCCTGAAATCTCAAGGGACATGAGCTTGCCCGGGAATTCCTGCTTCCAGGCAAGTGACTTTTTATCGATATCTACTGCATAGACCTTTTTACCGGAAACAGCATAGATGAATTTATCTTTGATTGCCATGTCGGATATCTGTTCCCCAAGCTCGTACTTCCATGTTATGTTCATTATCTGCGGCATTCGACGCGGTTTATCTGGGAACCTGGAAGTATCGGGTTGTTTTCCCATGCTCTCCAGGTATCCAGAGTCTATGGATGAACCTGCAATGACATGTTGATTACTGACGCTTATATTTTTAATAGCAAGTCCGTTCACCGAGAGCGTATAATCCCCGGTCGGGCGCGTTCCATAGGGCGTACCTTCGGAAGCGTAAGGGACTACTAGCGTGAAATTGCCTCTCGCATCCGCCGTTACTTTATTCGTATAATTAAAAGTCCTGTTCCTGTTGGTGGTTACCGGGATCGATACGCTGATGCTCGCATTCGGCAGCGCTGTACCATTTATCCTTGCGCCGGGAACATATTCGAAGAGCTTTATGGTCTTTACGCCGGTCTTGTTTAGCCAGGTACTGTTCGATTCATAGATGAGGCGGTAACGGGACAGCGCCTTAGCATCGGTTTTTAGGGGATTCTCAGTGGCTGAGCCGTCCATGAGGTACAACCTTGCAAAGACGGTATTGTAGTAGTTGTCGTTCAGCAGGTAAACAGTAACAGTATCTTCAGGGACCGGGACTCCAAAGGAATAGTAATAATCCGATTCGTTTTTGCCTGCAACTTTAAGGACGCTTCCGTATTTCCCGTGAACACTATCCTTATACCCGAATCCTGTGGCACTATCAAGAACAACGTATCTCGTTTTCCTCTGGTCAAGTATCGCGTTCGCTGTCTCTTCGGTATCTGCCGTTAAAAACCGGTCTGCTGTCTCGGCGCCTGCCTGGAAGTTATTGGCAACCACAGGACGGTGGGCTTCATATTCGATCCAGTTCCCGTAATCCCACATGGACATTACACTATACTCGGGCTGTTCTTTCGGGTTATCGTAAAAACTTGTAACAGGCGTGTTATTCTGCATCCAGAGAAGGGATTCCTGCCAGTCCCCTGTTATATCCGGCTTCTCGTTTGCCGTGGAGTATCCCTGATATGCCGTAAGCGTTATAATTATTACCGAGAGGATTATCCCGACCACAGTGTTGTAATTGACGATTTTCCTGTAGAAAAAACCCCTGTAAATAAAATAAGCACAGAAAACCGCCACGAATATTGCCATAAGGTAAGCAAAACGCACCTGCTGGAATGCCAGGATGGTCACTGCGAACCCGCAGACCACGAACAGCAGTTTTTCAGGAGCGAACCTGGAGCGAAGTTCGTATAGCAGGAACAAAATGACCCCAAAGAACGCAAAAACAAGAGTTGAACCGTAAGGATTCGAGAAGTAAAGGCCAATGAAGAATGAAAAGAAATCCGACGCAAAAGGCTGGGCTTCTGCGATGGTACCTGTAATGTTTTCACGCCCTAAAAATTGCATCAGGCTGTTAAATAATTGTCCAAGCGCGGGGACGCTCATAATGGCGGCATATATTATCAGCAGCAAAGAAACCACAGCCACCGGATACAATATCCAGTGCATTTTTCTCTTAAGCATCGTGTTTGAAACAACCCCACCAAAGATCACTGATGTGAAAAACACTGCTACACCTGCTACCTGGTAAAGCGGGATCCAGTGGAAAAGGTACAGGAATACGGATATGGCGATCGCAGTAAATGCTGCAATAGCTCCTATCAGCATGATATCATTTGATGCCTGTTTCCTGTACAGGTTCACTCCATACTGGACAATGAAATACATGCTGAATATGGCGATATAGATAGGGGCCGCGCTCCAGGTGAACACCAGTGCGCCTATAGTAATGCCGACCAGGGCAGCGAGGCTCATATGGTTCCATGTAATAATCCTTCCTGGTATTCCTCCGTTCTTTTCCGGTTTTACACTTTGTTCAGCCTCATCATTTTTTTGCTTTTTTAGAGACAGGATGATCAAAAGAAGTATCAATGCGAACAATAAGGTTTCAGCCACGTGATGGTCAACGGCCCCCAGGCGGGATTCCAGTATATGGGAAGGCATGATGGCGAACAGGAAGGCGCCTAGGAGACCGAGTTTTTTATCAAGCAGTTCCTTGCCTATTAAAAAGACGGGAATTACAGTTAATGCTCCCAGTATGGCCGGGAATATGGCTGCAACGGTTTCGATCGTATGAGGGGTCGGTGAGCCGAAGCCTAGTACGAGGATTATAAAAGCAGCAGTCAAATCATAGAGGGGCATCCAGCCCACATCGATACCATTAGGATAATCCACGTAGGAGTCAAACCACATGTAGCCCGGAAAGTTATGCACCGCATATGTGATAAGCCGCGCATGGTAATATTCATCGTAACCCTGGAAAAGGACTTTGCCATCAACAAATATCTTATCAAATGCAAAAGACCTGAAAACAAGAGCCAGCACAATTATCAAAAAAAGGATGATACAGGCATTTTTTTCTATATACCCGTTCGCGGCAGCGTTCTCAGAAGTCTGCCTGTTCTTTAAGTCTCTCTTCCTCCTCATCTATATCATAATAATGACATGGTTATATATTAACTTACCGTTATAGAATTGCAGACAAGAACCTGTCTGGAAAATAGTTCGGCGTTTTTAATTATTACCTGTTGTGCAGCTTATCCGCGATGTTCTCAAAATAAGCGATTAATATGCGATTAACGGGAATCAAATACTGCTTGAGTGCAAATAGCAAGCCGGTTGAAACCAGAGCAACGAACAGGGAACCGGCTATATCCATAGGGAAGTGAAGCCCTGCGTAAACCCTCGTTAGTCCGCCGATGAACGACAGAATGAATAATATCACACCCTTGCTCCTCAATTCCCCGAATGTCAGGAACATCAGTGACATCGCAAACATCAAAGTGGTGTGATCTGATGGAAAAGATGTTTCGGGAGCATGCGCTATAAGGACCATCCCGGTAGGGATCATAAAAGGTCTCGGATGAAAATAAAACAGGGTGATAATGAAATTTATTCCCAGACCAAGAAGTGAAGCATATCCGGCAAACAGTACCTCCTGACGATAGTTACTTCTCACGAACCACAGGTATGCAAGGTAAATAACAAAAATGTAAATAATATATTTTGCAGCGAATACCATAGTAGTATCAAGAATGTAGTTCCTTCCTGCAAGACCATTGATGATATGGAACAATGTAAAATCCGGGTCTGTTATCATAAGGTTCCTTTCTAAAATATACTAATTTGGCTTATCTTATATATACTGTTAATTGACTTTCCAGACAGGCTCTTGGTTCATCTTCCAGCCGCCTTCTTTTTAAGCGCAGCCAGTGCATTGAGCGCCTCCAGCGGCGTCATCGCGTCCACATTAAGGCTTTTTAACTCCTCGACCACAGGCGATTCTTTTGCATCCTCAGAGCCAAAAAGCATCAACTGGGTATATCTTGAGCTGTCTTTGCCCCTGCCGATGGCGCTTCCGTCTTCGACATCTTTTAAGATCTCCCTGGCTCTTTGCGTCACCTTGAGAGGCACACCCGCAAGCCTTGCCACATGGATCCCGTAGCTCCTGTCTGTCGCGCCAGGAACTATTTTCCGGAGGAATACAAGGTCGTTCCCTTCTTCTTTTACCGCGATGTGGTAGTTCTTCATACGCCGCAGGGCTCCTTCAAGCGCGGTAAGCTGGTGGTAATGAGTGGCGAAAAGTGAGCGCACGCCGACGCGGTCTTTATTGTGGATGAACTCGACGACGGCTTTAGCTATGCTATACCCATCGTATGTGCTTGTGCCCCTGCCTATCTCGTCAAGCAGTACAAGGCTCTTAGGAGTTGCGTTGTTCAGTATATTGGCAAGTTCCACCATCTCTATCATGAACGTGCTCTGCCCGCTTGCAAGGTCATCAAAAGCCCCTACGCGCGTGAATATCCTGTCCACGAGCCCCACAGATGCATATGACGCAGGCACGAAACTACCGATTTGCGCCATGATTACTATCAATGCGGTCTGCCTCATGTATGTAGATTTTCCCGCCATGTTGGGACCTGTTATGAGAAGGAACTGGTTCTCCTCGCAGTCCATGTGAGTATCGTTCGGTACAAAGCCAGTAAGCGACCTCTCCACCACAGGATGCCTCCCGTCGCGGATAAGTATGCTGCAGCTACCGTTCACTTCAGGTCTTACGTACCTGTTATTCACTGCAACTTCTGCAAGCGTTGCAACGACGTCCAGTTCTCCCAGCGCCGCAGCCGTTGCCTGCAGTTCCTTTGACCGCGCCGCGATGAGGGAATTGATCTCATTGAAGAGTTCAAATTCAAGAGCCATCTTTTTTTCATCCGCAGAAAGGATCATCATTTCCTTTTCCTTGAGCGCAGGCGTGTAGAAACGTTCCCCGTTCGCTGTTGTCTGCTTCCGGATATAATCAGGCGGTACCTGCGAGAGATTGGCTTTTGTGACCTCTATGTAATAGCCGAAAACGGAGTTATAGCCGACCTTCAGGGATTTTATGCCGGTTCTCTCGCGCTCCTGCTGCTGCAATTCTGCTATCCAGTCCTTGCCGTGGAGAGATAATTTTTTAAGCTCATCCAGTTTTTCGTTATATCCGTCCTTTATCATTCCCCCTTCGCGAACGCTCACAGGCGGGTCGTCCATGAGCGCGCGTTCAAGCAGGGCAACGATATCGCTGAAATCCCCGAGCCTCCTGATAATATCCTATAAAAGTCCGGGTTTTATATCATTCTCATTAAGCGATTTTGTGATCTCCGGGATGGGAACGAGGGATAACTTCAATGCCAGCAGGTCACGGGCATTTGAGTTCCCGTAAACGATGCGCCCTATGAGGCGCTCTATATCGCGGATTCCCGAAAGCCGGGAGCGCAGGTCATACCGGAGCAGCGTCTTTTTCACGATCTCGTCCACTGCATCAAGTCTTTCGGCGATTTTATCGACAGAGATAAGCGGTGCAAGTACTATTTTCCGAAGCATCCGCCCTCCCATTGGCGTTTTTGTGCGGTCAAGTACACCGAGCAGGGATGAGCCCTGCGATTCGCCCCGTACGCTCTGGACGATCTCAAGGTTACGGAGCGTTATCGAATCCAGCACCATGAACTCGCTCTCAAAATAAGTTCGAATTGACTGTATGTGAGCAAGGTCTCTCATCTGTGTGGTTTTCGCGTACATGAGGGCGGCACCCGCAGAAGAGATTGCAGAAGGAAGCTGCTCGCATCCCATGCCCTCAAGCGTCATGACGCCAAAATGTTTTGTAAGATTTTCATATGCATTTTTATTTTCGAAAGCTTCGGCCTCGTATTTATTAAGAGTTATGCCCAGGTTTCTCAGGCGCTCAGTGAGCTTTTTATTCTCAAAAAGCGCAGGCGGAAGAATGCATTCAGCCGGGCGCATCCGAGCAGCCTCGCTTATCACCCTGTCATAATTCCCGTTATCTGTGAACTGCGTGGTCATGAGTTCCCCGGTACTCACATCCAGGAATGATGTCCCAAACACAAGTCCTTCCCCTGAGACCGACATCAAATAATTATTTGACTGGTCTGAGACCAGAGATGAATCGATAGCTGTCCCGGGAGTTATAACCCTTATAACTCCTCTTTTCACAATGCCCTTTGCCTGCTTCGGGTCTTCCAGTTGCTCGCATATCGCGACTTTGTATCCTTTTTTGATGAGGCGCGGAAGGTATGAGTCCACTGCATGGTACGGGATTCCCGCAAGGGGCATGTCTTCGCCCTCTTTATCCCTGCCTCTTGTGGTCAGGGTTATATCAAGCTCTTTTGCGATTACCTTTGCATCCTCGCCGAAGGATTCGTAAAAATCGCCCATCCTGAAGAATATCAGGGCATCTTTGTGTTTTTCTTTAGCCTCGTAATACTGGCGCATTGCAGGTGTCATTTTATCCATTCTGGCTTTCTCCGCATCTGGATGTGATATGCATTTCGTCCTATTTTTGTTTTTGCATGACGGCATTAAAGTTTTTATCAGGTGGCTTGTTGGGATGGCATACAAATCTCACCGCAAAGAACGCAAAGGTCGCGAAGATTTCTGCTGCCGCACTTTGCGTTCCTGGCGTTGATAAAATTTTAAACGTCAGGACATTAGGGTGCAGTTATTCTTTAAAGGCCAACTTTTCAATTATTTCAGCGAATTCATAAAGATCATTTATCTCTTCGCTCAGGTAGTGATAAGCTTTTGAATCATCCACTTTACCGTACCTGTGAACCAGAAGATTCCTGAAGCCCACCATATCTTCAAGTCTGTCTCCGAGTTTCTTTGAAATTATTTTGTTATCCACGAGCTTTTGTATTGCATCCCTGTTGTCTTTTGGAAGTCCAAGACCTTTCCCCGCGATTATCAGGTTGCAGATATCCAGAACATCCTCACAGGCAAGCTGAAAGGTTCTCTCGCAGGCTCTTCTCTTCAGGCGCTCTTCAAGATACTCATCCTCTGCGTCAGGAAGATCCTCATTAAGCTCTGCAATATAAACCTGAAGCTCACTTAATTTGTCCTTTATCCTCTCAACGTCCACTTTAACCAGCCCTCCTACTAATTCTCTTTTTCATCGTTTCCCTGATCGTTTTGTTGTAATATTCCCTGTACCGCCTATAGCCGCTGTATTCTAAATCGTTCTCCTTAAAAAGGGTCAGCAAATGGTACATATCTTTTGTATAAAGCACCTTTCCTTCTTCGGAAATCCTCTTTCTGATATGGATAGGCAGGTCGAAATATATTGAAATGTCCACGCCTGAGGGCACAGCAGAATCAATTGATAATCGTTCTCTTAAGCTGAGTTCTCTTGAAGGGATGATACAGATATCAATATCTTTTCCGGTTTTTCCTCTTGCGCGCGAGCCAAAAAGAAGAACACTGTGGATAAAGTCGAAGTTCTTTAGTATTTCGATAATTTCTTCTATACTTCTTTCGATTTTTATGCTTTTGGTCTTCATTTTGTTTTTGCCTTGTTTTGTGTCCATATTTCAGTTATATCCAAGGTAATAATTATAATTAGTCTTCAATTACTTTAATAATCTTGCATGGATGTTTCTTATCATCGGTATCAATTGGTCTGCTGAGCGATATGGGAACCTCACCGCGAAGAACGCAAAGGTCGCAAAGATTCCTGCTGCCGCGCTTTGCGTTACTGGCTCTTTGCGGTGATTTATTTAGTTCAGCTTAAGAATTTGCTCCAAAAGGTCGCTTGATATTAAAACTAAATAAATTTGATTCTGAGGGTAAGCACCAATGCTGCAATAACAGCATAAAATACCAGGCTTGCTGCAATAGCGGCATATATTTTCGCCCTTTGCATAATTAACAGTTCGCAGGTAATGGTAGCAGCATAGACACCAATCCATGGAGTTAAGAGAAAAAGTCCCGCGATGCCATATTTATCCATCCATCTCTTTACTTTCTCATTTCTGCGCTTCAACAGCCAGCCGTGAATACGCGGATATTTATTTCCCTGATAAAAGACGAAAGAAATAACAGGAACGGGCAGGAAGTTAGCAGCTGCGGCTACTGTCGCAACTATAAAAACAGGAAGTCCCATAGCTACCCCGGCAGGAATGGCAATCATCTCCTCTCCAACAGGAGAAATCGATACTAAAGCAACAAGGCATATTTTTATGATATCCATCGTACCTCCCTTATCGCATCTCTTTTTTATCTATCAAACGAACAATAAGGATAGCGGCTATCAAAAAGACTAACGTGATGGCGGCGAAAAAGAATTTTATTGAAGGTTCGGAAGCACCAAACGGGTTATCAGGATGCATCACTCTTCTGGCATTTAGTATCAATACCCACACCGCCACGGCCAGTCCTGTCCCAAGCAGCGATATAACTTTTGGGTTCCCTATTGCTGTGGATATAAAATAAATGCTTACAGCCATCAGTGAAATAATTATTGTAACATTGAATCTCGGTTCTCCCCAGAAAAGCCCGCCCCATGCAAGCTGCGAGGTCGCATCACCGATAATCGTAGCAGCTACCCAGAAGAAAATAGCTGTTTTTTCGATAGCAAACAGCAAAGAGAAGCCTGAGCTATTCCTGAAAAACGAGAGCAGGCTTACTATGCCCGCAGCGGTGAACAGAATGAGACCTGTGTTTATCAAAGCTCCATGAAGGTAAACTAATTTTAACAGTGAACCCAATGACTTATCATCAGGGGAGAGCCAGAGCAGCAGAATTCCAATAAGGAGAGCCAGTATAATGCCAGTTAGTAGTCTTTTTGTTGTCATATAATAACCTGCACAGAATAAATTATCATGCTCTTAACGTTTATTGAACAGTACGCGCATAAGCTTCCCAAATACAGAGAGAGCACCGGAGTATTTCTTTTTCGTTATTATTCCCGGTTCGCCTGCAGCATCATACGCCTCATTATGAACGATGCTGGAAAGCGATAGCCTCGGCGGGACTGATGCTTTTCCTGTTTCATAACCAAAGGCGATAAGCGCTATGAGCATCAGTTTCCCAGGGATTTTCAATAGGCTCCGTATATTTTGCTCCTCAAAAGCCCCGATCCAGCATGAGCCTATGCCCAGTGCCGTTGCCATCAGGGTCATGTTCGTCCCTGCTATCGCCGCGTCAAGCGGATATGTCTGGCTTCCAGCCGCAGGGTCTGCACATATGACCACCACTGCGCCAGCTTCTCCTACATGGCGGGATTTGAACACTTTGTAATAACTGCATTCGGCTAAGGCCACAAGCGTTTCTCTCCGCGTCACCACGACGAAGCGCCACGGCTGGGCGTTCGCGCCTGAGGGGGCCCACCTGCCTGCTTCAAGGATTTGCTGCATGTGCTCATCAGGGAGTTTCGCCCTGTTGAAATGCCTGACGCTGCGGCGCCTTTTAATTATATTGAATATGGTCTCGCTTTCATTCATGTCTTTCAACTATTATTTCTGCGGAAGAGATTTAAAGACCTGGTAACTACCCGCTTTTTAATGCCCAACTCATCTCCCTCTCGTAACTTATTTCCCTCCCCACGGCATCTATCAGTTTCATTTTATGACCACCGAATGCAAAGACTGCAAGGGCACAGGCTCAATCATAATCAGCGAGAAGGAATGCCCTGACTGTAAAGGCTCAGGCAAGCAGAAATCCATAAGCCTTGATAAATTATCTGAAAAAGACCTAAGCAAGCTCATGTCAGGAGGCATGAAATGCGCCACTTGCGGCGGCACGGGTAAAGTCTCGGTCACCGAGCCCTGCAAAGCCTGCGGCGGGAGAGGGAAATTCTTCACATGCACCATTTGCGGGAAGCAAACAGACAAAGGTGACCTCTGCGAGAGCTGCGTAAAAAAGCCGCTTGTCCATGTCCTGGGCGCAGAATGCGATACCCGCGAGCTTGAAGTAGGAAAGACCTACGAGGGAAAAGTGCAGGGGCATGCCAACTTCGGCGTGTTCGTTGATCTGAACCCGCAGCTTCGGGGTCTTGTTCATGCAAGCAACATCAATTTCAGCCCAGAAGTCGGGGATAAGATATTTGTCGAAGTTAAGAACATAACCCCGAACGGCAATATTGAACTGCTTCCGAAAAGCCCGAAGGAATACCAGCTCGTCGAGGTCGAAAAGCAGCTTCCGCGCAGGAAGACCACAGAACTTTCAAAATATCTCGGCAAACTCGTTCATCTCTCAGGCGAGGTTATCCAGATAAAACAGACTGGAGGACCAACGATATTCACGATCTCCGATGAAGACGGCACAGTGCAGTGCGCAGCTTTTGAGAAAGCAGGAGAGCGCGCCTATCCTGAGATCAAGTCCGAGACTATCGTGAAGATAATAGGCGAGCCTTCGATGAGGAACGGCTCCATGCAGGTCGAGATACGCTCCATGAAGCAACTCTGGGGAGGGGACGCTACAGGTATCAAGGAGCAGATCGAAAAAGCCATAGATACACGCGCAGAGCCGCATGATATCCAGTTCCTTGTAAAAAGCGAGGTGCTGGAAAAGCTCAAGCCCAGGATGCGAAATGCTGCCAAACTCATCAGGAAGGCGGTGTTCAAATCACGCCCTATCATCATCAGGCATCACGCGGATGCGGATGGCATCACCTCTGCTATCGCTATGGAGCGCGCGCTTCTCCCGCTCATCCGGGAAGTCGGGGGCTCTGATGCCGACCGTCACTTCTACAGGCGCTCCCCTTCAAAGGCGCCTTTCTACGAACTGGAGGATGTAACAAAAGACCTGACATTTGCGCTTGAAGACCAGGAGCGGTTCGCCCAGAGAATGCCACTTGTAGTTTTGATGGACAACGGCGCGACAGAAGAAGATATGCCTTCTATGAAACAAGCTGTTATTTATGGGGTAGATATACTGGTTATCGACCACCACCATCCCGACGGGACTATCGATTCAATGGTGCTTGAGCATGTGAACCCTGCCTATGCAGGCGGGGATTTCGGCATAACCACAGGCATGATAGGCACAGAGATCGCCCGTATGATAAACCCCGATGTCATTGAGGAAATAAAACACCTGCCGGCAGTTTCAGCGGTCGGGGATAGGTCGGAGGCACCGGAAGGAGAGCTTTACAAATCTTTAGTTAATGAAAAATACAAACCCGAAGACCTGAAGAACATGGCGCTTGCACTTGATTATGAGGCGTTCTGGCAGAGGTTTAACGACGGGCGCGGGATAATGAACGATATACTCAACCTCGGGTCTAATATCCGGCACCAGCAGATAGTCAAGTTGTTGTGCGAGCAGGCGAACGCTGCCATAACAGAGCAGCTTGAGGCATCGATGCCCAATGTAAAAACGCAGAAACTGCCAAACGGCGCCATATTGAACGTTATCGATGTCGAGAATTTTGCCCACAAGTTCACATTCCCTCCGCCGGGCAAGACAAGTGGTGAGATACATGACCGCCTGTGCGCTAAATACAGCGGGCAGCCAGTTGTGACGATTGGTTACGGCCCGGATTTTGCAGTACTGCGCTCAAGGGGCGTGAAGATGAACATACCCCAGATGGTGAAAGAGCTGCACACTGAGATCAAAGGCGCGGGTGTAAGCGGCGGGGGGCATCTCGTGGTAGGCAGCATAAAGTTCGTTGAAGGCATGAGAAAAGAAGTGCTGGCAAAACTGGCAGAGAAGATAGGAGCGGCAGGAACCTGATGAAAGTCAGTGAAAAATGCGTGGGCTGCTGCCAGTGTGCAGTCTACTGCCCTCACGATGCAATAACCGTGTTCGGGCGCGCCTCGATGAACGAGAACTGTGTTGAGTGCGGGATATGCATTGAATACTGTCCCGTCTCTGCGATCTCGGAGGATGAATGAAAGCGGTGATTATCGGCGCAGGTCTTGGCGGATTACTTACCGGAGCAAAGCTTTCAAAAGCAGGATACGATGTCGAGATATTCGAACGCCTTCCATTTATCGGCGGCAGGTTTACCAATCTTGAATATAAGGGATTCAAACTCAGCACAGGCGCACTTCATATGATACCCCATGGCTCGCGGGGACCGCTTTCGCAACTGCTGCGCGAAGTGGGAGCGAAAGTTACCATAATCGATTCGAATCCTATGGCCATAATCAAAAAAGAGGACGAGAGTAATATTGAGTTCCACGATTTTAAAAAAGGGCTATCCATTACAAAACAGGTGAAACTCGGAACTATACTTGCATACTCCCTTAAATTTAAGCCCAAAAGCGATATCTCGTTCAGGGACTGGATCCTGAAATTTTTTAATGATGAGTTCCTGCTGCGGCTTGCGGATTCATACTGCGGCTGGTCGTTAAGCCTTGCCGCAAAGGACGTCCCTGCCCACGAAGTACTGGAAATCATCGATAATATGTACCGGTACAAAGGACCGGGTATCCCGGCAGGCGGGTGCGGCGCAGTAACAGAATCACTCTCGGACGTTATAAAATCAAACGGCGGGAAAATAAATACCAAAACATGCATCGACAGAATAATAATAGATGACGGGATGGCAAAAGGCGTAAGCGCAAATGGGAAAGTAATAGATGCTGATATCGTCATCAGCGACGTCGGGCACCCTGAAACAAGCCGGATGTACGAATGCAGGGATGGGAAGTATCTGGAGTTCATAAAAAATACCCGGCCATCGAGAGGAATTAAAATATGTCTTTCTTCCAGGGAACCACTTATAGGGCACAGCGGGGTTCTTTTCACGCCTTACGCTGAGAGAATCAACGGGATAAATGAGGTCACAAATGCCGATCCTTCGCTTGCGCCTCCAGGGAAGCATCTTGTAATGTCCCACCAGACGGTTCTATCCGATGATTTAGCTCATGAGATAGCTCTTGGGCTCGGAGACCTGAAAAAATTGTTCCCCGATAAAGAATATGAGGTGCTGTTAATACAATCATATTCCGGCGGCTGGCCTGTGAACAGAGTATCCTCGGGAAGCGATATTGGGTACAGGACGCCTGTTCACAATCTCTATATCGTTGGCGATGGCGCGAAAGGGAGAGGAGGGATCGAGGTGGAGGGAGTGGCGCTGGGAGTGAGGAATGTGATGAAAGAGATAGGGGCAAGTTAGAACCTATCCGAAAAGTCCAGATGCTCTGAATGTAATCCATGCACACGCTAAATGAAGCATAGCAGAGTAATTCCCAATTTTCTTTTCCCATCGTATAAGCAGCCTTCTGAAACGATTCAACCATGAGTGTGTCCTTTCCACTACCCATCTTCTTGCCCTGTAACCTGGTATTTCTTTTTTTCTATGTTTTCCTCTCCACGACTTCGGATATGAGCAGTATAACCATATTCTTCAACCAACTCTCTGATATCAGGAAAATCATATCCCTTATCCATACACATATTCTGAGATACATCATCTGGAGTAGGTCTTTCGATGATTATGGCATCAAGAGTCCCTTTTACAAGCTTTTTATCGTGACGATTAGCTCCATCTACTGCAACTGAAAGTGGTATGCCTTTACCATCAGTTAGCATACTCCTTTTTGTACCTTTTTTGCCACGGTCAGTAGGATTTGCTCCTGTTCCTCCTCCACCCAATGGTGCTTTTGTCATAGCACCATCAATTGCTTGCCACTCCCACTCTAATCCTTTTTTTATATCATACTCCAGCAGACCAGCTTCCCACATTTTCTCAAATAATCCTGCTCTTTGCCATTCCTGAAATCTGTCATGTACGGTGCTTGATGCTCCATAAGATCTTGGCAATGCTTTCCATTGGCAGCCAGTACGAAGGATATAAAAAATAGCACTCATTATCTTCCTGTCTTCTTTTCTGGGTCTTCCAGACTTCTTTTTTGGCTTCGGTAGTGGTAGTAACGGTTCTATTTTCTTCCAGAATTCATCAGATATCTCGTAGTCGTGTCCGATTTTTCGTATTGTCATTACCCCATATTACCCTACATCGTGATTCTTCTACTTTTCGGATAGGTACTTAGTCGCTCACAACATAGAACAATCTTTCTAATCGTTAATTTTAAGTACAATCATTAAAAACATTAACTCTGGAGGTTATTAGAATGGCAGATACAAGGAATGAGTTCAGAAGATTCGAAGAAATGATGAATCGGATGTTTGAAGACTTCTGGGGAAGACCGCGGCGACCGCTTTTATCTTCGGGTGAGCGCGGCGGGGAGACGTTGCCGGCTGAGTACAGGCCGCCTTCCATCGATGTCGTTGAGACCGACAGGGAGGTTATTGCCAGGGCTGAGATGCCGGGGCTTGAGAAAGAGAATATCAAAATAAACCTGACTGAAGACAGGCTTGAGATATCGGCAGAGACAAAGCAGGAAGAGGAAAAGAAAGAGAAAGGCTACGTGTACAGGGAAATACGCAGCGGGAGTTATTATCGCGCGATCGCTCTCCCATCGCCTGTAGACCCGAATAATGCCCAGGCTTCGTACAAGAACGGGATTCTTGAAATAAAAATACCAAAGACAGAGGTCAAGGAGAAAAAGGAAATAAAGGTGGAGTGAGTTTGAATTTGATGAACCCTCAGGCGAATGATGGGTTCATCACCCTGTTTTTCTGAACACGATCTCATTTCCCTCAACATCAACTTCCACAGAATCCCCTTCCACGAATTCCTTGTTAAGTATCCTTATCGCAAGGGGGTCAAGAATCGTATGCTGTATCGTCCGCTTGATAGGCCGCGCGCCGTACAGCGGGTCGTAGCCTATCTTGGCTATGAAATTCCTTGCTTTTTCTGACATGGAAAGGTTGATCTTTTTCTCGGCAAGGCGCCTGCTCAAAATCCCGAACTGGATGTCCACAATTTTCATGATCTGCGGGAGCTTCAGAGAGTGGAAAATGATGATCTCATCAAGGCGGTTCAGGAACTCAGGCTTGAATTGCTGGTGTATCAGTTCCATTACTTTCTCTTTCATCTTATCTTCTTTATCCCCAAGCTCGAATATCCACTGGCTTCCGATATTGGATGTCATAATGATCACCGTGTTCTTGAAGTCCACCGTGCGCCCGTGACCATCCGTGAGCCTGCCGTCATCCAGTATCTGGAGCAGCACGTTGAACACATCGGGATGCGCCTTCTCGATCTCATCAAATAATACGACAGAATACGGGCGTCGTCTCACTGCTTCTGTGAGCTGCCCGCCCTCTTCGTACCCGACATAGCCCGGAGGCGCACCGATAAGCCTGGCTACCGTATGCTTCTCCATGTACTCGCTCATGTCCAGCCGTATCATCGCCGTTTCGGAATCGAACAGGAATTCAGCAAGCGCTCTTGCAAGCTCGGTCTTGCCCACGCCTGTAGGACCAAGGAACATGAAAGAGCCTATGGGATGATTGGGGTCTGACAACCCGGCGCGCCCTCTCCTGACCGCGTTAGCAACAGCAGATACTGCTTCATCCTGCCCCACAACACGCTGCTTTATGCGCTCTTCCATATGCACGAGTTTTTGCATCTCGCTCTCAAGCATCCTGCTCACAGGAATGTGAGTCCATGTTGAGACAACCTCGGCTATATCTTCCTCATCCACTTCTTCCTTTAGCATTTTTCTGTCTTTCTGGAGCTCTGTCAGCTTTTTATTCTCCTCATCAAGCTGTTTTTGCAGGTTGATCAATACACCGTACCGAAGTTCAGATGCTTTCTCAAGATTGCCCTCAAGCTCGGCTTTTTCAGCAGCCAATCTCGTTTTTTCTATTTCTTCTTTTGTCTTCCTTATTTTCTGGATGGCGTCTTTCTCAAGTTGCCAGTGCGCTCTCATGGATTTGCTCTGCTCTTTCAGGTCGGAGAGTTCTCTTTCTATTTTCTCAAGCCGTTCTTTCGAGTAACGGTCTTTCTCCTTTTTGACCGCCTGGCGCTCTATCTCCAGTTGTCGTATCTTGCGCTCGATATCATCAAGCTCGGATGGCAGGCTGTCGATCTCGATCCTGAGTTTTGAGGCGGCTTCATCGATCAGGTCAATGGCTTTATCAGGCAGGAACCTGTCTGTTATATAGCGGTGGGAAAGCACTGCGGCTGCGATCAGCGCTGAGTCTTTTATCCTGACGCCGTGGTGTACCTCGTATCTCTCTTTCAAGCCCCGGAGTATGGAAATGGTTTCCTCGACCGTGGGTTCTCCTACAAGTATGGGCTGGAACCTTCTCTCAAGAGCGGGATCTTTTTCTATATATTTCCTGTACTCGTTCAGTGTTGTAGCGCCGACGCACCTCAGGTCTCCCCTTGCCAGTGCGGGTTTCAGGAGATTTGAGGCATCAATAGCGCCCTCGGCAGCTCCTGCGCCCACAACGGTATGAAGCTCATCAATAAAAAGAATGACTTTCCCCTCCGAATCCTGCACCTCTTTTATCACAGCCTTCAGGCGCTCCTCGAATTCGCCCCTGAACTTTGTCCCTGCGACCAGCGCGCCCATATCAAGAGCTATCACCCTCTTATCCTTCATGTTCTCAGGTACATCGCCAGAAAATATACGGGTCGCCAGCCCTTCAGCTATCGCAGTTTTTCCAACGCCAGGCTCGCCTATCAGCACGGGGTTGTTCTTCGTCCTTCGTGAGAGTACCTGAAGCACCCGCCGGATCTCGTTTTCGCGTCCTATGACCGGGTCAAGCCTTCCCCGCGCCGCAAGGTCGGTAAGGTCGCGCCCGTATTTTTTCAGCGCCTGGTATTTGTCCTCAGGTGTCTGGTCTGTCACCCTTGCAGAGCCCCTGATTTCCCGCAGCGCTTTCATGAGGCTGTCTTTTGACACTCCGTTCTGTCTCAGGAGCCGCGCCGAGATGCCGTCTTTCTCATCCGCTATAGCCAGCAGGAGATGCTCCGTGCTCAGGTATTCGTCCTTGAGGTTCTTCATCTCTTCAAAAGCAGCCTCAACGACATCATTCAACCTCTGGGTGATGTATATCTGCCCGCCTCCTGCGCCTTCGATGCGCGGGAGTTTGTTAATTTCTTCCTCAAGAGAGGATATTATTCCTGCGACATTCGCACCGAGCTTCTGTAATAGCTGGAGGGTCAAGCCTTCCTTCTGGTTGATGAGCGCGAGAAGAAGGTGTTCTACTTCCAGTTGCTGCTGGTTTCTGTCAAGAGCTATGCTCTGTGCGTCGGCGAATGCTTCCTGGGCTTTGATAGTGAAACGATCGAGTCGAATGGCCATGTGAGATATTCCCTGTAGTTAATTGGTGGTTTTTGGATTAAAAGGTTACTTAAAATCTTAATTTACACTTTTTATTTGAGTCAGGATACGTCAAGTAAGCTTCGTTCGTTCCGCATAACGCCGCCGAACCCACGCAGGGCGATTCCCCTCACTCATCAGTATTCTTCGCTATATACTTGCTTGCGTACTTTTTTCACTGTTTCTACTATTTTCTGGATGCTGAGCTTCTTCTTATCGGCTTCGTCCCATATCGCTTTTATCCGGGGAGGTACTATTGAAAGCTCGGAGGGTACGATTTTTATCCCGTCAGAAACATTGATTGTCATTGTCATAGGATACTTTTATACTTATATACTAATTATACTTTTCTACTTTTAATCTACTTTCATTCGAATCTCGCCCGACATAAGCTTCGGGAGGAGTGCATCGCGGAGTGCGGCGAGAGGGTACAGGATTGGTTTTATGATGCAAATCTTTATAATGAATGGATATAAAAAAGTTATAGTTTCAATGGCATCAGAAATAAAAACTCTAAAAACAGAGATACAGCTTGGTATGTTGAATGAAAGCAATAACGGCATAATACAGGTATCGCGATGAAAACTACTATAAAGACTCTCAAGAACCGGATAGATGCTCTGGAAATCGAACTGAAAGTCATGCGCCGGATGCTTGGTGCAGCGGCGGAGAAAAAAGATCCAAAAGCATGGGATAGATTGCACACGGTTGGTAAAGAAATATCCCGTGATTGGAAGAGCGATAAACCAAGCTGGCAGTTAATATCTGAAGACAGAAGATAGTATGTATTGCATAGATGCCAGCGTGCTTATAAATTCTGAGATAGAAGGCGAGAGATTTCATGGATACAGCCAGAAGCTCATGGAAATTATCAAAGAGCGCGGGATTACCATAGTTGTTCCTGAAATTGTCCTGCCCGAGATCTCTTCCGCAATCGCAAGAGGCACGGATGATGCTGAAAAGGCGCTCGAGTTTGTAAAAGAGCTTAAACAAATCCCGAACATTGTGTTCGTTCCCATAGACCGGGAACTGGCGGATGAAGCTTTGCGACTTGCTGCGGAGTACAGGCTGAGAGGGTGCGATGCAATTTATGTAGCAGTAGCCTCTATGTTTGGTACAAAGTTAATCAGCCTCGATAAGCAGCAGATTGAGAGAGCCGCGAAATGTATAGAGGTTGCAACTCCACAGGATGAGCTAAAAAATCTGTGAGGCTTACTTTCTCGCCTTGTTTAAAATATCCGAGCCTCCACGGTCAATATCAATCACAACTGTGGTATCGAGCAGCTTCATATTACGCTAATATGGATGTTCAAGCCTGCTGAGTGTATCCTTACTTACTTTTTTCAACTCAGCCCTGGTCCTTTTCCAATCTTCATCCGCAAGTATTCGCATACCCACCACATCCTCAATCCGCTTGTGCCTGAAAGTGCGCCTGATATAATAACCCAATCTTCCTATCGATGAACCGAGCTGAATACTTCTTGACATATTTAATAATATAACGTATTTGTAAATAAATATTCCTCGTAGCAAGGTATAATCGTTTTATCTTCACCTGAATCTCGCCCGCCATCAGCTTTGGAAGGAGCGAATCATTAAGTTTAAGGGGATAAATAAGAATGTTCTCTTTGAGGAAAACCATGCATTTTGAGACTGACGTCAAACAGATAATAGAGCGCGCCCCGGATGTCAGGAGCTTCAGGTTCAACAGACCTGAAGGGCTTGATTGCTTCGCCGGGCAGTACATGATAGTTACCCTCAAAAGCGAGAGGAAGGAGCTAAGGGAGCCATTTACCATCTCAAGCAGCCCCACGGAGCGGAATTACCTCGAAATGACAAAGAAACTGACAGGGCATCCGTTTTCAAATGCGCTCGCATCATTAAAAGAAGGGGACAAAGTATCTATCGAAGCCCCGTTCGGGGATTTCACGTTCAAAGGGGAATATGATAAAATCGCTATGCTCGCCGGGGGCATAGGCATAACCCCGCTGCGGTGCATGATCCGGTATGCGACAGATGAAAAACTGGACACAAAAATAACCCTGATTTACTCAAACAGATTCGAGGATGAAATCGTGTTCAAGAACGAGCTTGAGGAAATGCAGAAGCAGAACAGGAACCTCAGGGTCGTGTATACCGTAACAAGACCGGGTGAAAAATGGAATGGGTATAGGGGGCATATCGACAAAGAGATGATACAGAAAGAAATACCGGATCATGTGGAGCGTGTTTTCTATATCTGCGGTCCCCCGAAAATGGTGGAAGCCATGGTGGCGATACTGAAAGAGATGAATGTACCTGATAAGCAAATAAAACAGGAGTACTTCCCAGGATATTGAATTGTCATAAAGGTAGTTAATTATTTACATAATCAGCTTCTAATAACTTGTTAGAGAGGGGTTTTATCTCTGGCTTTGCCTGTTGAATATGAAACACTTGCTTAATATCAAGGAGAGTTTGGTATGAACTTCCAGCACGATATCGTAATCGTAGGCGCCGGTCTTGCCGGGCTTCAGGCTGCTGTTGAGTGTGTGGATAGTGCAGATGTGGCAGTAGTTAGCAAGGTCTTTCCCACACGCTCCCATTCCTGCGCGGCCCAGGGAGGGATTGCCGCTTCCATAGGCAACGAAGAAGAAGACCACTGGGAGTGGCATATGTTCGATACGGTCAAGGGAAGCGATTATCTTGCAGACCAGGACGCTGTGGAGGTCATGGCAAGAGATGCTCCCCGGGTAATTTACGAACTGGAACACATGGGCGTCCCGTTCAGCCGCAACGCGCAGGGGAAAATCGCCCAGCGCAATTTCGGGGGCCATACCCGGGATTACGGTAAAGCGCCTGTGAAGAGAGCATGCCATGCCTCAGATAGGACAGGGAGGGTCAGTATGGATACGCTCTATGAGCAATGCATGCTCCATAAGATAAAATTCTACCCTGAGAATTACGTTCTCTCTCTTGTCTTTGACAGCGGAAGATGCGCTGGGTTGGTTACCTACGACCTCGCGGCCGGAGCACTACATTTCATTGCTGCCAAAGCTGTCCTGCTTGCTACCGGGGGGTGCGGCAGGATATATAAGACCACTTCAAACAGCTTTGCCACAACCGGCGACGGGTTCAACCTGGCATACCAGGCAGGGATTCCTCTTCAGGATATGGAATTCGTCCAGTTCCATCCCACAGGGATATATCCTTTAGGAATCCTGGTAAGCGAAGCAGCAAGAGGGGAGGGCGGCGTTTTACGTAACGGGTTGGGGGAGCGGTTCATGGAACGGTATGCTCCTACTGTAAAAGACCTTGCTCCCAGGGATATAGTCTCGCGGGCTATCCTTACAGAGATCCGGGAAGGCAGGGGGATAGATGGAAAGGATTACGTGCATCTTGACCTTACCCATCTCGGCGAGGAAAAGATTTTGAAAAAGCTCTGGGAAATAACCTCTTTTGTGAGGATATATTTAGGCATTGACCCTGTCCACGAACCTGTCCCTGTCCAGCCCACCTGCCATTACATAATGGGGGGAATACCCACGGATATTGATGGAAGGGTCCTGGCTGATGAGAACGGGACGGTTGCCGGAGGATTGTACGCAGCAGGTGAATGCGCCTGTGTATCCGTCCACGGTGCGAACAGGCTTGGCTGCAATTCCCTCCTTGATTTACTTGTGTTCGGGCGAAGAAGCGGAATGGCTATGAAAGAAGAAATTTCAAAATATACGCATCATCTTCTATCTTTTGATCCGTTGAAAATACAGGAGGAAAAAATAACAGGACTATTGGACCGGGAGGGCACGGAAACACCCGGCGAGCTCCGGCAGAGGATGCATTCTCTGATGATGGGGCATTGCTCATCCTTCAGGAACGAGGACGGGCTGAGAAAAGGGCTTGAGGAAATCCGATCTCTTAAGGAACGCTACAGGAATATCGAAATCAAAAATAAAGGAAAAAATTTCAATTACGAATTGATGGAAGCTATCGAGTTGGGACATCAGCTTGATATTTCAGAAGTAATCCTCGTAAGCGCCCTTGATCGTAAGGAGAGCCGTGGAGCCCATTTTCGCGAGGATTTTCCTGCAAGGGATGACAAGAACTACCTGAAACATACCCTTGCCTTCCAGACCGCGAGCGGACCTGAAGTGAAGCATAAGCCAGTTAAAGTCACAAGATTTCAGCCTGAAGCGAGGAGGTATTGATGATATTGAATTTGAAGATTTTCCGCTACGATCCCGGGAAGGATGAGAAGCCCTACTACCAGAATTTCGAAGTCGATGCTGACCCCATGGACAGGCTCCTTGATTGCCTCAACAAAATTCGCTGGGAGCAGGACCCGTCTTTATCCTTCAGGATGTCCTGCGGTCACGGGATATGCGGGTCCGACGGTATGAGAGTTAACGGTATAAGCGCGCTGCCGTGCCAAAAATTGGTCAAGGATTTCAAAGAGGAGGAAGAAGTACTCATCGAGCCGCTAGCGGTTTTCAGAGTGGTCAAAGACCTGATTGTGGATATGGACCCCTTCTTTGAAAGATACCATTCAGTCAGACCTTATCTCATTACGAAGAGTCCGCCGCCAGAGAAAGAGCGGCTCCAGTCTATTGAGGAGCGACAGAAATTCGAAGAAGCCACGCGCTGCATCCTCTGCGCCTGCTGTACTGCCTCATGTCCGATCAACCAGGCGAAAGAGACGGCGAACTACATCGGTCCTGCAGCCCTGGTGCGCAGTTACAGATACCTCTTCGATTCAAGGGATGAAGGGCACGATGAGAGATTAGCTTTACTTGACCACAAGGATGGTGTGTGGGGCTGTAAGACCAAGTGGTGGTGCACGAAAGTCTGCCCTAAAAAGATTCCTATTACCATAGAGATAGCCACCACCAAAAAAAGCATCTACGACATTACAAAAAAGACAAAATAAATTTTGATATTACGATTAAAGTATCTCTTTTTTTTGCGAACTTTGCATCCTGATATGAAAAGGTACAGTTACAGCGATGTAGAACACGGATGATGCTAATTGGACGGTTGGAACGGATTTCCGTATCCGTTTCATCCATGTTATACCACAGAGAACACAGAGGACACAGAGAGTTGTAGTTTTTGCTCTGTGCCCTCTGGCTCTCTGTGGTTTATATGCTATTGTCAAATGTTATGCGGAAGACTATAAATAAGTAATTAAAATGTAAAGTAAACCTCTAAACGTTACACTTATCACCTCATTTCTGATTGAGAGTCTCAGGGGCAAAATTTATGCTAAGAACCACCCCTGAGCTGCGAAAGTCTTTCGCAGCATTACATAGGAAGGGGT
>CABMIB010000117.1 GCA_902386135.1 uncultured archaeon | reverse complement strand
CATGTTTCATACGAAGGAAGTACAGGTCATAAAAGCAGAGATATACAGGATAGAGAAAAGATAGAGGGATTATTATTAGGATCAAGAGAAAGAAGGTCACAAGCAGGAGAAAGCTTGGAAAAGGCGAAGCAAGAGAGAAAACCGAGAAAGTAGAAGAAAAAGAAGTTGAAGAGCTGGAAGAAGAAATGCTGCCGGAAACTGAAGAAGAGGAAGAACAATCTGAAGAGGCGCCCGAAGTGCAGCCTGAGGAAGAGATCACAAAGGAAGAAGTCGTCGAGGAAAAGATCGTATTGCCTGGCGACCTTATAGGGACATCGGAGGAGTTCACTCCTAAAAACGGTACTTTCGTAGATAAGGGGAACATATACGCGGCAACAACCGGGATCGTAAAAATAAATGCCAAGGAGCGCTCGATCTCTGTCACTCCCGTTACTAACGTCCCGCCGCACCTGCAGGTCGGAGATATCGTGATCGGTCAGGTCACTGATATAAAAGAGTCAGTCGCGCTTGTTGAAATAGCGTCCATTAAAGGCAGGGGAGAGCGGGAGATCGTCAATGCAGCGCAGGCCGCTATCCATGTCTCGAACGTCAAGGATGCCTATGTGAAGGAACTGTATGCCGAATTCTCACCCTTTGATATCGTCAAAGCAAGAGTGATAGACCTCAGGAACATGCGCCTGACGACCGTAAATAAAGAACTCGGCGTCATGAAGGCTTATTGCAGCAACTGCAGGACAGTATTGAAAAAAGACAACAATAAACTCAAATGCCCTAAATGTAGCAGGGTTGAGACGAGAAAACTGTCTTCGGATTACGGGACAGGTATTATTTAGGTGAGAGCATGGAACTTACAATCGTAAACAAGACGAAAAACGAGATAAGCATCAAGGTTGCAGGGGAGACGCACACGCTCCTCAATGCCCTGAAAACAGCCCTGTTGAACAACAAGCATGTCGAAATAGCGACATATGATATTAAACATCCCACAATAAGCGACCCTGTGCTTTTCGTGAGGACGGACGGTGCCGACCCCATAGAAGTGATTAAAAAAGCGTCCGGCGAACTTGCCAAGGAATGCGATGAGTTCATCAAGCTTTTCAAGAAGAAGGCGAAGGATTAATTAAAGTCGTACATTCTTCATTGATAAGGTCATCCACAGCCACGCCGTTCTCCAGCGCGACGAGGAGTGCGCTGACCTCTATTTCAACAAGCTTGGACAGCTCTTCCTGCTTTTTATTTATCAGCGAGATCACTTTGCGCTTTTCCATGCCCGTTGCAGCAATTATCCGCTCGATTACCCTCTCAAAGACAGGTTTCTTTTCAAAGGCGGCTGAGTCCGGCTTGAACCCTGTGGGAATCTCGACTGTATTTGGATCGAATACGGGCCTGATAAGCTCCCCCTCCCTTTTTATAAGCCCCGCCTTTTCAGCCTGGTTCAATATATTCTTTGCCTGTTCGGGATTGAACCAGTGGAGATCGATGGAGAGCGCAAGTACAAAATCGCTCTCTTTGAGGGCTTCCTTTCCTCTCCTTTTGAAAGGTACAGCGACGGAATAAAGCAATTCAGACATTTGGTGCGTGTCGTTTTATCTCATCTACAATAGTATCCGCTATTTTTGCACATTCGGTCCTGCCCATGCCTTCGATGCGGTGGATTCTCATCGTAAGTACGCCGTTCTCCAGTTGGGTGCGGACAAGGTATGAATCTCCCTTGAACGGGACACGGTCGAATTTTTCATCCAGGAACGAATATTTGAGAGCTATCCTGAAATCGATAGTCCCCTCTGTTTTCACGTCCTTCAGCACGTCCTGAAGGTTGTCTTTATTAAGTCGATAAAAATTAACGCTCTTGTCTGTGATCTCAACATTTATGCTTCTTTTGGCTTTTATGGTGCGGCCTTTCAAATCGGGAGAATCCGTAACAAATGTTCCAAACTGGTTATCCATTTCCGCTAACGTTCTTACGATGTAAGGAAGGTCGGCTCTGAAATTATATTTCCGTTCGAATTCTGGTTTTTGTGGGAACTCATGATATGTGCGCTTCATGGTACGTTGTATCGTCAGGGAATCTTAAAAGCTTTCTGCTAAGGATTAATTATCCTGCTGGTATATTAAGCGGATATGAAGTACGACGTTGTGGTCGTTGGCGCAGGACCCGCCGGCTCTGTAGCCTCAAAATATGCTGCTAAAAGCGGAGCCAGGACGCTGCTGATAGAGGAACATGCAAGCATCGGCTCACCTATGCAGTGCACGGGGCTGATAAGCACAGCAGCACTTGCGGAGTGCGAAATCGGAGAGGGGAGTTTTGTTCTCGCAAGGATGAAAGGGGCTTTTGTGTATGCCCCGGACGGGGATGAACTCACCGTGCGCGGGAAAGGCATAAAGGCATATGTTATCGACAGGAAAATGTTTGACAGGACCCTTGTCGAGCGCTCGCTGGATGAAGGTGTGGAGGTGCTCTTAAAAACTCGTTTCACAGACATACATGGGGGGAAAATATCAGTAATATCGAATGGTGAACGTAATGAGATACAGGCTGATGTTATTATCGGGGCAGACGGGATACAGAGTAGTGTGGGCAGGGCAGCCGGGCTTCCACGATGTGAAAAATTCCTGTCCGGAGTACAGTTTGAAGCACCTTATGCTGCCAGCGACCCCGGGTTTGTGGAGATTTTCACGGGAAATAACTTTGCGCCCGGATTTTTTGCCTGGGCTGTGCCCTTCGGCGACATGGCGCGCATCGGACTGGCTAAGAACCCTGATAGCCTTCCTGCACAGCATTACCTTGAAAAACTGCTGGAACATCCTGTGGTGGCTTCCAGATATAGAGGCTCGCGCACCGAGTATGTGGTCGGGGGCATACCTCTAGGCCCGCCGGATAGAACTGTAAAAGACAACGTAATGCTTGTGGGAGATGCGGCAGGACAGGTGAAGCCAACGTCCGGAGGCGGCGTTTATATGGGCGCTGTGTGCGCGAAGATAGCCGGTGAAATGGCTGCAAGAGCTGCGCGCAAAGAGACCAGGCTGGAAGAGTATGAGAAACGGTGGCGCAATGCCGTAGGGCGGGAGCTGGCTATCGGGATGAGGATTCACAGGAGCCTCGGGAAATTGAGCGATAAGAACCTGAATGAATTCTTAGCATTCCTGAACAAGCCTGAGATAACGGACTGTATCACAGAGTATGGCGATATGGACCATCCGTCTGTGCTGCTCCAGAAGCTCATAAGCCGCGGGGATAAGGTGGCGCTTATCAAATTATTGGGCGTGGCGTTTAAAACGCTGTTCTGAGGATTGTGTTAACTTACTATTAATGTTCGGCGGCATATCAGGTAAACTATGAGCACTCACCGCAAAGAACGCAAAGTTCGCAAAGAGTTTCTATTGCTGTCCTTTGCGTTCTTTGCGCCCTTTGCGGTGTTTTATATAGCTCATCTCCTGACAAAACTCAGAAAGGTTGTTCAATAATCAACTTAAGTTAACACCATCGTTCTGAGAACGGAAGAATAATAAGAGTAAAAGAGTATAGAGTGAGCGTTCCAATACGACCGATAAAATGACCCCGAAAGTTCTCGTTCTCACTGGCTACGGCATTAACTGCGACATGGAGACGCAGCATGCTTTCAGGCTTGCAGGTGCGGATGCTGAGCGGGTGCATCTCACTGACCTGACCAACAGGACAAGGAATCTCTCTGAGTTCCACATTCTTGCGTTTCCCGGAGGCTTCTCCTTCGGTGACGATATCGCTTCAGGCAAAGTGCTCGCTAACATGATCAAATACAACCTTGGGGAGCAGGTCCGGGAGTTCATAGGCGCGGGTAAACTGATCATCGGGATATGCAACGGTTTCCAGGCAATGGTAAAGATGGGGCTGCTGCCAGGATTAAACGGGGATTATACCACGCAGGAGGTCACACTCACTTTTAACGATTCAGGCAGGTTCGAGGACAGGTGGGTGCACCTGCGCACAAACTGGAAAACAAAATGCGTGTTCACGAAGGGATTGGAAACAATCTATCTTCCGGTGCGCCACGGCGAGGGAAAGTTCGTGGCAAAAAGCCCCGAAGTGCTTGCCAGATTAAAAAAAGGCAATAATATCGTTTTCCAGTACACCGACAGCGAAGGGAACCTTGCAGGATACCCTCATAACCCCAACGGCTCTGTGGATAACACCGCGGGTATATGCGATGATACGGGCAGGGTATTTGGGATGATGCCGCACCCGGAGGCATTCCAGCACAGGACGAACCATCCAAGGTGGACGCGGGAGGAACTGCCAGAAGAAGGGGCCGGGGTGGCGATATTCAGGAACGCGGTGGAATATGTGAGGGAGAAGTTGTTATGACTGGAGTTATGAAGCGAAAAGCAATCACTGCAGATGAGATAAGAAATCTTCACGCTTTAAAAACTCCTCAAGCTCTTGAACGTAAAAAATTAGTTATTATAATCGGCGCTGGAGCATCGATTCCAATGGGAATTCCTGCAATGAAGGGATTCACAAAAGAATTTGAGACGCATTGTAATGATGATCAATTAATAGATTTATACATAAAGTTTAGTCTTAGATATTTGAAGAAAGTTGCACATTTAGGCCGTGATTGGGATTTAGAAGAACTTCTCTCAAGAGTTAGAGAACTAAAAAATGCTGAAAGCAGTGCTATAACAAAGATGTATCGGAAATATAGCTTTAAAGGTAATTCAAAGCCAAAAGATAAATTTGACCAAAAAATCTCATCTATGGCGCAGGAATATTCTGAACTGGAAAGAGAACTCTTGAGATTTATTCGAGAAAAGTGCATCAGACCAGATATAGGAAAAGGTATAAAAATATATGCAAGCTTATTTAATTTGAGCAAATACTTTAAACTTGAGATTTTTACAACGAATTACGACTCAGTAATTGAAAATGTCTGCGATAGTTTAAATATTCGCTACGCCGATGGTTTTATGCCAAAAGGTAACTCAGGTTATTTTACTTGGACTCCTGAATCTTTAAATACCCAAAACTTTAACCTTTTTAAACTGCATGGATCAATCACGTGGTATAAAGACTCTAACGGAAGAATAATAAAATTCCCAATCGATATCTCTGGTACTAGAGACGTACAATCAGTGATAATTTATCCTACTGAATATAAGGAATTATTTAGACCACCTTTTAATAGACTTTATTTTGAATTTTCTAAATCAATATTCAATTCGACTGGTTGCTTGGCTATTGGTCACAGTTTCAGAGATCTTTATATGAAAGAATTGTTACTCGAAAAGGTAAGACAAGGAGACTATAAATTAACGATAGTAGATCCATTTGCTAAAAGTATAAGAGAAAAAAAGTTCGGCAATTCAAAAAATGTTAACCCCAATTGCATGACGCTAGAAGCCTGGGTGGAAAATAATCTAGATGATTATATTAGCGATTTATCTAAAAAATGATATTTTTATCATAACAGGCACCCATCAAACTATCCCTTTATAAACTTCTCAAGCTGCTCCCGTGAGTCCTGCTCCCGCATCTGCTGCGGGGGATGTTTCATGAAGTATGCGGACGCAGCCATTACAGGTCCGCCTATTTTCCTTTCTAAAGCTATTTTTGCGACACGGATAGCATCTACCACAACGCCTGCGCTGTTCGGGCTGTCTTCCACCGAGAGCTTGAGGTCGATATAGGCAGGTACATCGCCGAAGAGCCTGAAATCTATTTTCAGGTGGCATATCTTGTTATCGTTCAGGCAATCGATACACCCGTTGGGTCCTGCGTATACGTATGCATCATACGGTATCTGCGAAGCTACGGATTCGGTCTTGGAGATTTTTTTGGACTTCAATCTTGATTGGTCTGTCATATTCCGAAAATCAGTGTTACCGCCGATGTTCAACTGGTACGTGCTGTCTATTCTTGCGCCCCTGTCGATGATCATCTGGGTCAGGGTGCGGTGAACGATCGTGGCTCCCACAAGGCTTTTTATATCGTCGCCGATTACCGGCAGTTTTGCTTTCCTGAATTTATCCGCCCATTGCTTATTCGATGCAATGAAAACAGGTATGCAGTTTATGAAAGCACACCCTGCTTCAAGAGCCTGCGATGCGTACCATTTCACGGCTTCTTCAGAGCCGACCGGCAGGTAATTTATCAGAACATCAGCCTTCGATCTCTTTAAGACTGAAGCAACGTCAACAGGTTTTTGTTTTTCATCGACCAGGAAATAATCCTTCATATGGGGCGCGACCCCATCAAGGACCTGACCTTTCATCACCTCTACATCCATATCAGTGACATCTGAAAATTTCTTTGTGCAGTTCGGGTCTGAAAAAATAGCTTCTGATAGATCGGTTCCCACTTTTCTCTTATCTATATCAAATGCGGCTACAGGTTTTATATCCGAAATCAGATAGCCGCCAAGAGAATTATGCATCAATCCCGGAACAAGGTCGTCGGATTTTTTTATGTTTTTATAGTAATCAATACCCTGGATCAATGATGAAGCACAGTTACCAACACCTGCAATTGCTATTCGAATTCCGGCCATTGAATCTCCTCGATACCCGATTTATTAGTTTTTATCTAACTTAAAAGTTGTTATTTAAGTACTTTTCTGACATGTACAATTCTTTGGAAGACCGTGATGAAAGACAGTACGGCTACAATCAAAACCGCCCAGTTAACCATATCAATGAAAGCACCGGCTACGATTATCATTACCCTTACTGCTCTTTCACCGATACCTACGGACGCGCTCGCGCCTGCCGCTTCAGCCCGCGCCCTTGTATAACTTACCATGAACGAGCCTACTATTGCCACAGTCCCGATAAGCCAGCCTGGAATAGATTGTATAACCGTCAGCCCGCCGTAAATCGCTCCTATAATAATAGCGGCATCGGCAAACCTGTCGCACACGGAATCAAGAAAACCCCCAAAACTTGTTACCTGCTTATTTTCTCTCGCCACCTCGCCGTCCAGAGCATCAAAAAACCCGCTCAGCAGGAGAAAGATCCCGGCTATTACAACTTCGTCCCTTGCAAAAAAAAACGCGGAAATAAAACTTATTAACAGACCCAGAACAGTTAACGTGTTCGGGTTTGTGGCTACGAATTTTTTTGCCAGAGGCCTTAATGCAGCCCTGACGTATTCCTTTATCCTTTCAAGCATCGTTTTTTTATTGCCGTCTGAGATTATTAATATTGCTTTTAATTATTTCATACTTCTGTAGATATAAATCACGAAAGTGATCATAATCAGAGTAAGACTTAATCCGAAAAATCTCTGGATATCATCTATTAAGGGATCTTGACTGGGTAAAAATAAATGTGGAATGTATATCAGCGATACATGTATAACAAGCACAAAAGCAAACAGGGCAAACAGCATGAACGCTTTTTTAAACTCTTCGTATTTTAAAAAAATCTTCGATCTTATTATATCCGGGTCTTTGTTCCGCAGGTAAAACACTATGTACATCAATAAGGAAAAAATAATTATAGCTGCAGGGATTATTACAACTTCATTGATGATTTCCAGGGCGTTTTTTACATCCAACATATGAATTTATCCATATAGACATCAATTAAATAAATATATCTGATAACATGGACGAAATTGACAGACTATTATTGAAATCGACGCAGGATGGAATTCCGATAGTACCTGAACCGTTCCTTGAGATATCAAAGGAAGTCGGGATCCCGGAGGATGAGGTAATAACGAGACTGGAGAGCCTGGTCAAAAATGGGGTTATCAGGCGTTTTGGGGCATCTATCGGTCACAGGAGCATAGGGATAACTGCAAATGCCATGTGCACGTGGAATGTTCCCGATGAGCGGGTAGAAGAGGTCGGGGCGATAATGGCCGGGTTCCCCGAGGTAACACACTGTTATGAACGTCCGCGTTTCCCTGGCTGGAAATACAACCTTTTTACTATGGTCCATGCATACTCGCGTGAAGAGTGCGAAAAAATTGCAAGGGAGATCTCCATTGCCACAGGCATTAAGGATTACGGAATACTTTTCAGCGAGAGGGAGTTTAAGAAGACCGGTGTAAGATTATGAAAAAATTCCTGCCTCTGATGCTTGACCTTGCAGGGAAAAAGGTGATGATCTTCGGGGGCGGCGAGGTGGGCGAACGCAAAGCTTCGCTTTTTTGCGGGCATGCGGAAGTAACCGTAGTGAGCAGGGAATTCACCCCCCGGTTAAACCAGCTCTTTGAGGAAGGAAAAATAAAACTCGTAAAGGTAAATGACCTGACAGAGAGTGAGCTCCGCCGGTGTGTGAAAGATGCTTTTATTGTTATCCCGTCCACAAATGACATGCTTGTGAATGAAAGGATCGCACGATTAGCAGGCGAGGATGGGAAACTTATTAACAGGGTAGATGATATGGGGGACGTTATTGTGCCATCGGTCATCACCAGAGGTGATATCGTGATCGGGATTTCAACCCTTGGTCAGAGCCCGGCGCTTTCAAAATATATACGCCAGAGGCTTGAGGGTGTCATTACACCCGAGTTCGCGGATATGTCGCGGCTCCAGAATGAAGTCCGTGAAGCGCTGAAATCACAGGTGAGTGACCAGAGGAAACGTAAGGAAATCCTGTGGAATATCATAAATGATAATGACGTATGGAGCGCGATTTCCGAATCGTATGAAAAGGCATATAAAGTAGCTTTAAAACATATAGAGAGGACTGGCAGGAAAACGTAATGTCCGAAATATCAAGCATGCTTATCACCCATACCAAGGCGAGCATCGTAGAGATGGAAAACGCCTGGCATGGTGGCATAGACAATCTTTTAATGCACCTCAAAGCGCATGAACTCGTCGAGGAGTGCGCCGTGCTTAAAACATGTAACCGCGTTGAAGTCTATGTTGTCTCGCCAAAAGGAAGCAAGGTACTTCTTGAATTCGCCAAACGCATGAAGGTCTCATCAAGAATTATCGATTTCCTTGACCATGACGAATCACTCCGCCACCTCATGAGGCTGACTTCCGGTCTTGAATCCATGATCGTCGGGGAGGACCAGATACTCGGTCAGGTAAAGGAATTATACGGGCTTGCAAAAAAGGCAGGCACTGTCGGAAAGACGCTTGATACCGCTTTCAATAAATCAATACAGGTAGGGAAGCGCATCCGCAACGAGACCGGGATCAATAAAGGCTCGGTGTCTATCGGTTCTGCCGCCGTTGAGCTTGCTGAGAATGAGCTCGGGGGGCTGGATGGAAAGACCGTGATGGTCATAGGGGCAGGCGAGATGGGTACGCTTGTGGCAAAGGCGCTTGCGAACAAGGAAATAAAGGTCATCTATGTGGCGAACAGGACATTTGATAAGGCTGAGGCTCTTGCCTGCGAACTGAACGGCAAAGCCGTAAGGTACGAATTGATGGAGAATTACATCCCGTTATCGGATGTAGTGATAAGTGCCACGTCTGCACCGCATTTCATCCTGACACAGGAAATAATATGCCGCGCAATGGAAAAAAGTGGAAAAGACCTTATGCTTATCGATATTGGAAATCCCCGGAATATAGAGAACTGCGTCGGGGAGCTCCAGGGTATCAATCTGCATAACATCGACGGCTTAAGGAGCATCAGCGAGGCGAACCTTGCAAAAAGAAGGGAGGAAGCAAAGAAAGCTGAAGTCCTGATCGAAGAAGAACTCACATTACTTAAGAAACAGTATAAGCGCCAGCAGGCAGACACTATCATTTCTGCTCTTTATTCAAGGGTTGAGGCTATAAGGGGGAAGGAATGTGAAGAGGCTATAAATAAGCTCATGGCACGGCATACGATGGGAGATGTGGAGCGCGAGGTGCTGGATGACATGACACATTCTTTTGCCAAGCAGATTCTCGCCGAGCCCACGAAGATACTCAGGAACGCGGCGGAGCACGATGACGAGCGGTTCCTGGACACGGTTGCAGAGCTGTTTAAGTTGAACGGAGCGAAGGGGAAGAAGTAGAGGAACATGCGCCAGCCGCTAATGCTATCAAAACATAATCACCAAAACGCTTTTATAACATAAACTATAAAGATACCCATTGGGTAACCTAACTAGCGGGGGGGGTAATGTTAGCGCTTGGTTATAATTTTCGTTGCCCAATGGTATACGCATCTAACCGGGCTGTCTAACACAACGGTTAGCTAATCTGTAAGAGAATAAAATTCAACACAGGGGGTGACATAAATGCCAAGAGGAGAAGAGAGCGCAGGAGCTGGGGAAAAAGAGATTTTTATGAGAGCCAGAGCAGGCAATATCAATATCTCGTTCCCAACAGAGGAGGAGGCTCAAGACTGGGAAGAGCGTCTTGTATCAAGCCTGAAAGAGGGCGGATTAAGTGTTAAGGAAGAATAATGTCGGCAAATAAAAACTTTAAACGGGGATGATATTTAATGCCAAGAAGAGAAGAGAAACGAAGAAAAGAAGAGACCGGTAAAATGACTGTAGAAGAGGCGGGTAAGAAAGGTGGCGAAACAACTGGAACTCATGGTCATGAGTTCTATCAGGAGATAGGGAAGAAAGGCGGAGAAGAGCGCAGCAGGGAGATTCGTGAGGAAGGTGTTTCACCGGAGACGCACGAGAAGCTTTCCGAGGCGGGGCGTAAGGGCGGTGAAGCTACCAAGGAATCACATGGCCGTGAATTTTACCATGAGATAGGAAAGAAAGGCGGAGAAGAGCGCGCCAGGGAGATTCGTGAGGTAGGCGTCTCACCGGAGACGCACGAGAAGCTTTCCGAGGCCGGCCACAAGGGTGGCGAGATAACTAAGGAGACCCATGGCCGTGAATTCTACCAGGAAATAGGAAATAAGGGTGGAGCCGCACCCAAAGGTGCAACAAGAGGAGAAGTTCAAGAGGGAGAAGTTATCGTAAGACTCAGCGGAACAGACCTGGATATTATGTTCTCAAGCCAGGAAGAGGCTGAAGAGTGGCGAAACCGCTTTGCATCGATGATGGAGCAGGAGAGCTACCACCTCACCAGGCAGAAGCCGGAAGCTATGCAGGCCAGGGCTGAGGCTGAGGCTTCTTCAAACGAGTAAATTTGAGATGCCCGGTTGATGGTTGATTCGCCGGGCATTTTTTATTGGAGGGGATGGATAATGCAAATGAGAACAATGAATGAGGTTGTACTATGGATGGAAAACTGCGTGCCTGAGCGACTTGTACCAAATACCTTGATGTTATGTGCCAGGAACATATTTTTGCTGGAGAATATGAGGGATTTTCTCTATGAAGAATATGTTGATATCATAAAAAGCAGCGGGAATGCAGGGATCGTCAGGTTGTAATCCGGGGTAACACACCTGAGTTCTAAACGCTGTCAAGGCTGCACCGGCCTGCATGCCAGCGAATTTTAAGGGCTGCAAGGAGAAAAATGTAAAAGAGCTTAAGTGGGAAACCTCTTCATGCATGTTCGATGCATGGTCTGTTCAGTTTAAATGGATAAAACGATACCCGGGGATTTACACAGACCACTTACACGAACCGGCAGGAGTACCAAAAGGCTTAAATCTCCTGCAGCTTAAGCTTGATTGAGTGATTGAATGGAAGTATTCGAAGCTATCAGAAGCAGGTGCTCTGTCCGCCAGTTCAAGCCTGAGATAATCCCGGATGGAGTTCTGCGCAAAATCCTTGAGGCTGCCAGGTGGGCTCCAAGCCCGTTCAATATCCAGCCATGGGAGTTTATCATCATCAGGAATAAAGAGACGCTGAAGGCCATTTCGAAGTATGCAAGATACTCAGGCTATCTTGCAGATGCACCTATGGCGATTGCCGTAGTCGTGCCGCCGATAAATAATAAATTCTCATGGGTCGAAAGCATAGGGGAGCCCAGGTTCGCTGCTGCAATAGCTGTCCAGAACCTGATGCTTGCAGCCTGGGAACTGGGAATAGGAACATGCTGGGTGAGTATTGAGAGGAATAAGGTTGGCGAAATACTCAAAGTACCGGAGAAATATTTCGTGCTGACGGTTATTCCTGTCGGATACCCGGAAACTCCGCCGGTGAAGCATGATGAGAATTTCAGGAAAGATCTTGAAGATATGATTTTCTATGAAACATACGGATTAAAACAGGATTAAATAGGATTAAAATGAGCGAAGAGGAGAACATCAAACCTGTCAAGGTTCTTGACTGTATCGGTCTTTACTGCCCCATACCTATATTCAATACAACGCAGGAAATGGAGACTATCGAATCCGGGCAGGTCCTGGAGATGGTTACGGACGACCCTGCCGCTGTGCAGGATATCCCGCGCTGGGCAAAGAGAGCGGGACACCAGTTCCTGAAGCTGTTCAAAGAAGGTGAGCATTACCATTTCCTGATACGGAAAGGCTAATGCCGTATTATTGACCTGCATACTATATCTCTGTTCTATTCTTTTGTGCATCAGGTTGAGCCTGCAATGTGTTGGCACATATGTATTTAGTAATTATATAAATTGTTGTAGCTTTTTTACTGTAATAAACTGTGAATAACTGTGGTAAACTCAAAAAAACGCTACCCCTTTGTTTCCAGTGGAAAAATCATCCTGACGATTACGGAGGTTTTTGGGACAATCTGGGCATTATACCCAGTCTAATCAATTTAAACACTGGAAAAAGCCCATATTTTGAAAATAAAAGTAATTAATGAGTCTTTATTGAATACAACTAATAATAACCCCCATTTCCACTGAAAGTTTAAATAGAATCAATCTCATCTAGTTAACTCGGCGTTCACAAAAATATTTCACCTAAGAAGGAGGCATCGGAGGGGATTCCGAATGCGCCGCTGTTCGCTCCTATGAGCGGACAGCGCTTCCAATCTTTTGAGGTATATGAAAATACGGCTTGAACTCGACGGAAAAAATGCAGGCAGCATAAGTTACAAGGGACCCGACTCAGCCGAACTGGCAGTAACATACCTTAACTCGATAGAGGCAGACGAAGTCCAGGTATATTTACAAAAAGACGATGGAACGAAGGCATTTGCTGAATTCGAGGGAGAGTTCTGGAATATGTCAGCGACAAGGTTCATACTGTCTGCGACTAAAACCAGGCCGGTTGCCCCGGAGCCTTCCGTCTCTTCCGAAACCAGCGAATTCAACAGTGAGTCACTCACTCTGAAGGAGCGGTTAGAGATGTTTTTACGCTTTGAGTATCCCAGGGTATGGTTCACATCACTCGACGTAAAAAGGCAGTACGAGAGCGTTTACGGAAAGATCAGCCTCTCCACGGTATCCACGTACCTAGCAAGGATGTACCGGGATAATATACTTGAGCGAAAAGGGAACCATAATCAGCGGGAGTACAAGTTTAAAGATGAAAGCAATCCGCTGATGAATTTGGAGTATGCTTCAGTAAAATAATGAGCGGGTTGATGAACCGACCCCTGCGGGCTTACAGCACCCTCGCAACACTTATCCAGTGCCATCTTCGCTGTAAATTGCGCTTCATGCGCTCTCTTTTAGCACTCCATAGAAAGAGAGACCCGATCAAACCGTCCTTCCTTTAAGACCTTGAACGGTCAAGAGGCATTTACGCCATGGAAGTCTGATTATTTTCACGGTTTTCCTGTCGATCCTCTGCTAGTTCATCGTAGCGTGCACCTTATACATATGTACAAGGTAAACAATTATGTTGTTTTATCATGATTAATAGTTTTCGATAACATATCTGATAAAAAATGTGGTAACAATCAATTGATAGTCTCAAGCTTGAACATCACATTCAAACCCTGAAGGGTCATCTTAACTTTATCGCCAAAGCTCAGGATCTCGTCTACTTCCACGTTCTTCCTCCACTCATAAACATAATCATGCGTTCCCTGGAGAGGCTTAAATCCCAGAGACATAAGGCGCTGGTTGATCTCGGATGGCTTTCCCCCTTCACTGTTGAACCATACTATCAGATAGCTCTTCATAGTTCCACAATATTATTAACGTTTTAATGTTTTATTAGGTTTTTGGTCATTTATTTCCCGCTTCTTGCAAGCCGAGCCGGGTCAGCAGGTTCCGGGCTATATCGAGCGATTCTTCTTTACTCTGCGCTTTGATTATCATCCGTCCGCTCGGATACATTGATATCTCAACGCCGTTATAATTCAAAAGCATGAGGTGTTTTGTCGCCACTCTTGCCTGGACCATGCTGCTGGCTTTGATCAGGTCTATTTTAGTGTTGGTGCTAACCTCGAACGCAGTTCTGCCCGAACACAACCTGACCGAAATTGTCATGAACCTTTGAGATGCAATGGAAATATATAAGCCTGTGTACACACTCATTGCAAACAATATGTTGAAGAGGAGACTGGCATTATCTTTACTTTTAGTTCCCTTTTTAATAACAACCGGTTCAGCAGCCAATAGCACCTTACTGAACGGAACTCATATCTATCTTGCCACAGGTGATTCTTACGGGCTATACCAGGGATATATCCTGAATCTGAAGAGTGTCGGCAGCGATGGTTCGATCTGGCTCCAGTTAAATCAGAAGGAGCAAACGGTAAAAAGCGATGTTGTACGCAATTATGATTATTTTACATATAATAAAACTAATAAAACGATAATATCCATCAAAGTAGATAATATATACTCAGGCTCGTCTGAGCAAAGCCTTGTTTCGCTTTATTTATATCAGTTCATTGACCCTAGTATGCCTGCACCGAATCAAACCGAAATAGTGCCTGTGCAAACAAGAAATCCCGATAATAATATCTCGCTCCCCAGGATACGCACCCCGCAGGAGCCATACATCTGGGCGCTGGGAATTCTCCTGGTCCTGGCCCTTTTCTATATGGTGCGAAAACTATGGTGATCTATGAGAGTGCTGAAAAAGGAACTCAGGTTTAATGAAGGTGAGATATCACTTGTTGCCGAATCCCTGGACGACCTGTGGCACCTGAAGTATATAATCGAGCCCGGGGACATCGTATATGCCTTCACCAAAAGAAGGATAGAAGGTGCCACAGATAAATTACGGCCTGAAAAAGCTGATAAAAAAACCGTCCGCCTCGGGATAAAAGTAGAAAAAGTTGAGTTCCACAGGTTCGCAAACCGCCTGCGCATACATGGCATAATCACAGACGGCGTGGATGCCGGTGCATATCATACGCTGAACATCGAAGAAGGAACAAATCTTTCAATCGTCAAGCAGTGGAAAAACGACCAGTTCGAAAGAATAAAAGAAGCGGAAATAGCCTCAAAGCGCCCGAGGGTGATAATAGCCACGATAGAGGAAGGAGAAGCATGCATCGGTATGGTAAGGCAGTTCGGGATAGAGGAGACCTCATGCCTCCGGCAGTCTCTCGGGAAAGGTGAGGGCAACAGGAGAAATGAGTTCTTCGGGGAGCTGGCATCCCAGTTGAAATGGGCTTCCGAGAAAGTCGAGGCTGTTATACTCGCAGGTCCCGGGTTCACAAAAGAGGATTTCCTGGAGTTCCTGAAGTCAAGGGATGCGGAGCTTGCAAAGAAAATAGCCCTTGAAGATACCTCCTCCATCGGGGTTTCTGGCTTCCAGGAAGTCCTGAGGCGCGGCGCCGTGGACAGGATAATGCAGGAGTCAAGGATAGGAAGGGAATCAAAGCTCATCGAGGAATTGATGAAAGAGATCTCAACAGACGGTAAAGCTGCCTACGGTATGGCTGATGTCAAAAATGCACAGGGCTTTGGAGCCATCGAGACATTACTGATCACGGATGAGCTGCTGCGCACCTCGCGGGAGAGCAACTCCATTGATTATTTCCTGAAAGAGGTCGAGCAGTCGCAGGGGAGGATAGTGGTATTCAGCACAGAGTTCGAACCCGGAAAGAAACTTGAATCCCTGGGCGGGATAGCTGCGCTTCTGCGCTTCAAGGTGGCTCCGTGAGTTTTGAGAAGGCTGCTACTGATGTCAGATACCTACTTGACCGCGGCTATCCGCAAAAAGGGGCTGTGGGATTTGTATGCGCTCACTACAGGCTTGATGAAGAATCGAGATATCTTCTTTCAAGAACTGTTCTTTCGCATGAGGTTTCCGAGAAAAGGAGAGCAAAATTCCTGCCCTGCGATAGAATTGAAGGGAACAGCATTATAATCGATGGATATAACATTATCATCGGGCTGGAAAGTATTCTCGATAAAAAGGCTTATCTATGCGATGACGGTGTGATAAGGGATATTAAAGGCGTTTCCAGGAATTATAAGGTTTCTGAGAACACTGAAACTGCAATCGAGTTAATACTACAGTTCTTAAAAGAAAATAACCCTTCTTATGTTTGCTTTCTTCTGGATTCACAGATTAGCAAAAGCGGTCTGCTTGCCGGGACTTTGCGGGGAAAAATCAATGATTTTGGGTTAAAAGGGGATGCGAGAACCTCAAAACATGTGGATTATGATTTGAAAAGTTCTAAATACATTGTTGCATCAAGTGATGGTATGATTATCGATGAGGCTGAGAACGTGGTGAATTTCCTGTCCTGTATAGTATCCAGATTCAGGCATCTGGAGGCTGGAGTTGTACAAGAGTTATTTTATATTAAGAAATCCAATTAAAGGGATGAAAAGTCATGAGTAATGGGATAATTGCCCCAAATATAATTGATTTATGAAATATGCTAACTTCGCATTTAAATGCGCGCGCAATTTAATGTGTACAATTGCAATTAATGTAACAGAAGGTGAACAGAATATTTAGCCCAAATTTCAAGTACACCCACAAAATAGTCAACAACCTTGTTGAAATAGCCTCTGCAAGAGAGATGGTTCTTAGTTCATACCTTGTTCCAAAATGGGAAATATCACTCAGAAGAGATGCACTGATAATGGCGGCGCACGCCTCAACAGCTATAGAAGGAAACCCTTTAACAATAGAAGAAGTAAGCCAGCTTGCCCAGGGTAGAAAAATCATGGCGGCAAGAAAAGCAGAATTGGAAGTCCTGAACTATCTACGGGTTTTGGAAAATATAGAAAAGTATCAGGAGCAGGGTAAAATAACTGAAAAGATTATCTTGAAATTACACAAGGATATATCAAAGGAAATTTTAGAAAAACATGAGTATGAAGGCAGATACAGAGAACTTCAGGTATATGTTGGCAATAGAGTAACAGGTAAAGTCGTTTTTATGCCCCCACCTCCTGAAGACGTTCCGAAGTTGATGACAGAATTTATTGAGTGGATCAATTCAAATAACTCTTACCAACTTGACCCTGTTATTGTTGCAGGTGTTTCTCATTACGAATTCGTGAGAATCCATCCTTTTATTGATGGTAATGGCAGGACAGCAAGGGCGCTGGCGACTCTTATCCTTTATATCAGAGAATTTGACATAAAAAAATTTTTTGCGCTGGATGACTATTATGATAGCGATAGAAATGCATATTACAATGCTTTGAAATCTGTTGAATCTCAAAACTTTGATCTTACAGCCTGGCTTGAATATTTTACAGATGGGGTGCTTCTTTCTATCTCAAAGGTAAAAGAGAAAGTATTGCATCTTTCCCTGGAAAAACACAAAAAAGAGGCAAAAGGACAGATTGCCCTCACAGAAAGACAAACAAAGATTGTTGAACATATAATTTCAAATGGACGAATAACAAGCAGTGAATTTCAAAAAATGTTTAAAATATCCCGTCAAGCGGCGCATAAGGAGATAAATAAACTGATTGAACTAAGCCTGATAGAGCCAAAAGGCACTGGCAAAGCGATATATTATGTTCTCAAATAGGTTGACGCAAAGGTTGACGCAAAGGTTGACGCAAGATTTTATATGAAAAAAATAGGCATAGCAGTAACAGACCCTACCGACTGGACTGGCGTAGCTCTCTACAACGCGGTCAGGGGTTGCGGCATGCAGCCCGTACAATTCAGCTTCAGCAGCGCAACCTCGGATATCCCGTCCGGTAAAATGTACGCCAGCAGGGTCGACCTGACAGCACTTGATGCCATTGTTGTCCGCGATCTGGGACCTGCAACACAGAATGACGCAGCGCTCAGGTTTGATATCCTCTGCCAGCTCAAGGAGCTTGGGGTCAGGATCATCAACCCGCCCGAGGCGATAGCGCGGGCTGCGAACAAGCATGTCTCAAGTTATCTTTTCCAGAGAAACGGCATCAACACGCCTGGGACCGTAGTAACCAGCGACCCTGATGAGGCTCTGGACGCTTTGTCTTCTTTCGGGCGCGCCGTTGTGAAACCTGTGTTCGGATATAAAGGGATCGGCGTGGAGTGCGTAAAGAACAACGACAGCGGAACCCGGAGGCTCAAAGAACTGCTGGAAAAGAACGGCATGATATACTTACAGGAGTTCATACCTAATCCCGGCAGGGATATCAGGGTATTTGTCGTGGATAAAAAGGTCGTGGGGTCGATATACAGGATAGCTCCTGCAGGCGGCTGGATAAATAACCTCAGCCAGGGAGGATGTGCGAAACTATGCACATTGACCAATGAACAGAAAAGACTGGGTCTGATGGCTGCGCAGGTAATCGGTACGGTCTATGCGGGTGTGGATATTATCGAAGGTGACAGGGATTATGTTATCGAGATCAATGGAACGCCATCTGGTAAAGGGATTTTTGAGGCTTGCGGTGTTGATGTGACTCTGGAAATTGCGCAATATCTGTTATCTTAAAATCCTTGAGAAAAATAGTTACGAAATCCTTCGCTTTGAAAGATTCCTGCTGTTAGGCCAAATCTTAAGCAAGTTAAAGACATTCAATAGGATATATCTGCCAGTATGAACTACTGCTCTAAAAACTATAATTCTATCTATGAAACAGGAAATGTCAAGCGTTGACGTTGCCGCGATTGTCAGGGAACTCAAGCCGCGTCTTCTCGATGCCAAAATAACAAAGATCTATCAGCACTCGCATGAGGAGATCAGGATAGGGCTCCATATATTCAAAGAAGGCAGGACAAACCTTATTATCGAAGCAGGACGGCGATTTCACCTTACAAAACATCCCGAGACTGCACCAAAATTCCCGCAGTCCTTTCCCATGCTGCTGCGGAAACACCTGAGCGGCGGCAGGATAACCGATATCCTGCAGTATGACTTTGACCGCATAATCGAACTCCACATCCAGCGCGGCGAGGATAAGACCATCCTTCTCATAGAACTATTCTCAAAAGGCAACATCATCCTGCTGAACTCTGAGAAAAAGATAATCCTGCCGTTAAAATCCATCAGTTTCAGGGACAGGAAAGTAGTACGGGGCGAGGTTTATGAGCTTCCGCAGGGACAACTCAGCCCAGTCACCGCCTCGCCGGATGATCTAAAAGAGATGTTCTCACATTCCGATTCTGACATCGTCCGTACCATGGCTACACGCATGAATATGGGAGGGCAGTATGCCGAGGAGATATGCCTTCGCGCGGGTGTTGAAAAAAACATCGCTGCTGCGCAGTTGAGCGATGTGGATGCCCTCCGGAACGTCATACAGGATGTTTTCAAGCCCTTAAGTTCAGAACTGAAACCGAATATTGTATTTAAAGGTGGAAAAGAGACAGACGTTCTTCCTTTCGAGCTGTCCCAGTACGAGAAGAACGAGAAGAAATATTTCGCTACGTTCAATGATGCACTGGATGAGTATTTCAGCAAGGAGGTCGCTGAGAAGAAAGGCGAGGAAGGAAAAGGGATAGCGAAAGAAGAAAAAAAGCCTGAAAAACCCGGATTGTACGAGTACCGCCTTCAAAAACAGACTCTGGCGCTCCAAAAATTTAAACAGGATGAGGAAAAGCTCGCCCACAAAGGCGAGTTGATCTATGCATATTACCAGATGTGCGAAGGGATTTTAAAAGCGATCAGGGATGCCAGGGATAAAGGATACTCATGGGATGATATAAGGAGTATCTTAAAAAATTCCGATAAGCCTGAAGCCCGCACAATAAAATCCATTAACCAGGACAAGGGGACGATTTCGGTAGACATCGGCGGCGATGAGGTTGAACTGGACATTAAACTTACAGTTCACCAGAATTCCCAGGTCTATTACGATAAAGCCAAAAAATTATCCGCAAAGATAAAAGGAGCGCTTACTGCGATCGAGGAAACAAAGAAATTATCCGGAAAAGAGGAAGCGCCTGAAATAAAAAGAAAGCTCCCGAAGCCGAAACAAAAATGGTATGGGCAGTTCAGGTGGTTCATATCCACAGACGGCTTCCTTGTTATCGGAGGAAGGGATGCCCAGAGCAATGAGGATATCGTGAAAAAATATCTTCAGAAGCGGGACATCTTTTTTCATGCCCATGTATCCGGCTCTCCTGCAGTCGTGGTAAAAACAGAAGGTAAAGAAGTTCCGGAGACCACGCTGCTTGAGGCTGCCCAGTTCACTGTTTCCTACTCAGGCATCTGGAAATCAGGGCAGGTAAGCGGGGACTGCTACTGGGTGCATCCCGAACAGGTCTCAAAGACACCCGAGCCGGGTGAGTATGTAGCTAAAGGAGCTTTTGTGATACGGGGACAGCGCAACTATTACAAGGATGTTATGCTTGGCGCGGCGCTTGGCATTGAGCTGGGTGAAGAGAAAAGGCTGATAGGCGGACCGCCCGGCGTCGTCAAGAAAAGGGCGCAGTTCGTTATCGAGGTTGAGCCCGGGGAGTTTAACCAGAACGACCTGTCAAAGAAAATATATAGAACGCTGACCGAGAAGTTAGAAGATAAAAAACTCATCAAGGCTATCGCATCACCCGACAGGATCGCGATGTTCCTGCCTCCTGGCGGGTCAAAAGTGAAAGAGTAAGGGGATAAAATAAGGGGGTTAGATAGTGGAAAGAAACACCGCAGTAGCGCTTGCATACTGGTTAGCACTGCTGTTGATATTATTTACCGCCGCAGGCATGCGCAAGATCTCCCAGCCGGTTTCCATTATGCTGGGATTTGTGTACGTGCTGTTAGTCTGGAGTCCCTTTCTGATCGTAAAATACATAGAGCGCCGCCCGATAATCTCGCTTGGTCTGGGCATGAACTCTCCGCTGCGGACATTGCTCTGGGGGGTCGAGGCTTTCATCCTTGTATCTATGTTTTTCGTGATCGAGGTCTGGTACAAAGTAAATTTTGGTGGAAAGCTGCTCGGTTCCGTGGCGCAGCCGATATACAGTCTCTGGATCGAACTCTTATCCCAACTGATGTTGATAGGACTGCCTGAGGAGCTTGCAAGCCGCGGGTATTTGTTCACAAGGCTGAGAGAAAGCTGGGGAGCTTTGCCAGCCCTTGTGATATCAAGCGTCCTGTTCGGGGCAGGGCACCTTACGACAGGCGATGTGCCGCGGGCTATCCAGGCAGGGTTGAGCGGGTTTGTTTATGGGCTTGCTTTCCTCAGAACAGGGAGTATCTTTGCGCCGGTGATTGCCCATATAATGCAAAATCTGTTCAGTTCTTCGGTTGCCAGGATTATTTTATCGTAATAAGATTTAAAAATATAATCATGAGCCGGATAAAGCTGAATGAACCAACTAGATTTTCCCTGCTGCCAGTTCTTGTTTTACCTCTTCCACATCGTATTCATCGAATATCTCCCCGACAAGCTCCTCAAGAATATCCTCGATCGAGATCAGTCCGATAACTTTCATATCATTATCCATAACCACCGAAATATTCATTTTCTTTAGCTGAAGCTCTTTCAGTACCGAAGGGATGTCCCTTCCTGCTTTTACAATAAGTATTGGACGAATGATCTGGTAAACCTTTATCCTTTCCAGTTCATGGTCCCTGAACTTAAGGAAATCCTTTGCATAAATCATTCCAATCATGTTATCAAAATCCCTTTGATACACAGGTATTCTCGAATGCCCGGATTTATTAATCAAAGCAAGCGCTACATCAAGCGTTTCGGATTCCTCTATAGAGACGATATCCTCCCTTGGCGTCATCACTCCATGCGCTTTTTCATCAGAAAACTCAAAGACGTTACTTATTATCTCCCGCTCGTGTTTCTCGATAGTCCCTTCCTTTTCCCCGACCTTCAGCATCATGTTTATTAACTCCTCTGTAACGAAAGGGTGCTTCACCCTCTCTTTCCCGCCGAAAATCACGATAAGGAAATTCACAAAATTCGTTATAGACCAGACAATCGGTTTCAGGATCTTGATAGCCGTCGTTATGGGATTTGCAACATGCAGTGCTATATATTCAGCGTTCCTTGATGCAAGGGTTTTTGGGAAAACCTCGCCAAAAACGAGGATGAACAGCGTCATCACGCCTGTTGCTATCGCAAGCCCTGTCCCGGAACCTCCAAAGAAACGTAATGCTGCGTCCGTTGCAAGTACGGATGCAGTAATATTAACCATGTTATTGCCAATCAGGATGGCTGCAAGGAACAGTTCCGGGTTCTCAAGCAATTTTATCAGTATTTTTGCTTTTTTATTTCCTGTTTCTGCAAGATGCCTTGCCCGTATTTTACTGACTGAAAGAAGGGCTGTCTCCGAAAGAGAAAAAAAAGCCGAAAATACAATCAGTACGGATATCGTTATTATTTCAATTGTAATCCATGAATCCATTGGATGTTCGATCAATCCTTATACTATCGGGAGTGCTTAAAAATTTAACTGCAAACGTAAATATAAACGTAGCATTAATCAGTGTACATGCTTTTGCTCGCAGAATTTGAATTTGATCTTGGCGGCAGTGCCGGGATAATATACGAATCACTGTTCCCTGAACTGGGAGAGGATTACCAGCGCACAAAAACAGCTCTTAAATTAAGGGATGATCTGATTATCCTAAACGTTGAAGCCGACGATATCGTATCAATGAGGGCAGCCCTTAACGGATGGCTCAGGTTGATCAGGATATCCTGCGAAATGAATTCCATTGCGTCGAATGCACAAGATATAAATTGATGCTGGGCAATAGTAGACCAGATTTACAGGTGAATTGAATGAGTCAAGAATTACCCCCGCAGATAAAAAACCAGCTTGCACAGTTGCAGCAGATACAGCAGCAGGCGCAGGCTATTGCAGTTCAGAAAAACCAGGTTGAAATAAATTTAAAAGAGACTGAACTCGCACTTGAAGAACTTGAGAAATTAGAACCTGAAGCCGTAATATACAGGGCTATCGGGGATCTGTTGATTAAATCTGAACGCGACAAGACAAAGGAATCTCTCAAGGAGAAAAAAGATACACTTGACCTGAGATTACAGACACTTGCACGCCAGGAAGAGCGCGTCCAGAAGAGATTCCAGCAGTTACAGGAGCAGCTTAAGCAGGCTATCGGTACTCCATCTGCGCAGTGATCATGGAGTTAGACGAGTCGGAATTCTATAACCAGCTGCTGGATTACCATAACATCCTCTACTTATGCCACCGGAATGCCGACCCGGATGCCCTGGGGAGCGCATTTGCCCTGAAAGAGGCGATCGGCGGCATCGTGGGAGTCATAGACGGATGCGACAGGGTGGCATCCCAGCTCGCAAAACAGTTGAATATTGAATTTGTAATAGATCCTGTAGATAATTTTGATCTCGTGGTCGTAGTGGATACTTCCACGCTTACCCAGCTAAACGCGTTCCAGTTAAAGAATTATGCCGTGATCGATCACCATGCCACCACATCGTTGAACGAGAACGCTGCGTTCTACTTGCACCAGAACAGGAGTTCAACCGCCGAGATAGTCCTGCGGGTTTTAAATTCAATGGGCGCTCCGATAAAAAGGCGCGCTGCGTTCGCCCTTATCGCCGGCATAATCACGGACACGGGCAACTTCAAGCATGCATCATCCGATTCTTTCAAGGCGGTAGCTGAACTGATAGACTTAAGCGGCATCGAATACGGGGAAGTGATGGATATTATCTCTTCTATTCCACAGGATGTTTCCATGCGCATCGCTTTCTTAAAAGCCGCCCAGCGCGCTTCGATCGAAAAGGTTGATGAATGGATAATAGTCACGTCCCAGGTTAGCTCTTTTTCAGGCTCTGCCGCCTCTAACCTCGTGTCACTGGGGGCAGATGTTGCTTTTGTGGCTTCAAAGGATGACGAAATCGTTAAGGTGAGCGCTCGCGCCAGGAAATGCATCATAAACGCGGGTGTGAACCTTGCACGGTTAATGGAAGAGATCAGCGTGAAATTCAAAGGCACAGGCGGAGGGCACGAGGGCGCAGCAGGCATGGACGCATACGGGGATGCTGACAGCATACTGGCAAGCTGTGCCGGGCATGTCAAAACATCCCTTATGAAATCCAGGCAGGCTTAGAACCTATCCATCCCACCAGCACAACACCACTTCATTATCGATTTCCGATCACCGATTAAAGCCTACCGATGTCGAATTTAAAAATCAATATCCATAGCCACGATTATCAAAAATTCAAGTCGATATATAAGTTATCTTTTATCAAATACAATGGATTGCTTATCCGGCAGGAGCTTCGACCGCCTCCTTCATCCGCCAGGCAATAATTAGAAGCCAAATGATCCACCCAAGGCCAGAGATATCGTCCAGTATCACTGGAACCGAAAGAGTTGCCGAGAAGCCCTCGAGGCCGACCACCCAGCCCTGTGCAATGATGGCGAGACCTTGTAACCCCATTAGGTAGCCAATCGGCCTGGGAATCCTTGCCGTCCAGACGATCACGGTCGCGAACAAGACAAACGAGAGACCCCACATGAATTGCCAATAGCTATGAACCCCCCACTCCAGCCATCTGATCGATTCAGCGCTTGCGAAGCGAGCCGCCTTCTCCGCGGATGGCGCGCTCACCCAGGCATCGACAGCCTGCTTGAGGGCGACCCCGTCTACTGCCTGAAGGACACCGAAAAGCGCAAGTGAAACAACTGCCGAAACGGCAGCGAACCGAGCAACCCACCCCGGGATTCCAGAACTAACATTAAGAGCGAAGAACAGGACGATAAGTCCAGCAACGACGATCATCGTACTGGCAAATTCGCCAAGGTGGATAGCGGTCCAATTACCACTTCTGGCATACTCGGCAAACACGGCTGTGTGATCATTGCCGGGACCCTTAACGGGGTGGGGGATAATCGTTATTATAGTGAGCAGTAACCCGACGAACAGCAGCGTCGCTGACAGGCGAAGCGATTTGCGGTCAACCATGATGCACCTCCGCGCTCTCCGATTTTAATAAACGATGTCTATTATTCAACATCCTCCCACAAGCCAATAACATTCCCCTCTGTATCTGCAATCATCGCATAAAACCCGAAATCTTCCACAGGCATTTTTTGCTGGATAACTTTGCCGCCCGCCTTTTCGATCTTTTTTAGATAATCATCTATGGAAGGAACGTTTATCACTACCGACTGGGTTTGCTCAGGTCTCTCTCTTTTATACAGCCCGCCGTTTATACCTCCGGGTTCCAGAGGCATGCCTTCCTCATCGGTCGGCGTAGTTGTCACAAGCTGGAAATCCATTCCCATCCCGGTTTCCTTTATTTCCCAGCCAAAGATGTTCTTGTAGAATTTTTTTGCCCGAGCCATGTCATCCACAGGTATGTGGAAATGCATTACTTTATCCAATCTAATCACCCCTATTTAAATTAACTACCTTATCCTATTAAAACTATGCGCCTACTTATTGAATCTATTGGCTTATTATTTTCATCAGACGAGGCTGTCTTACTTAAAGGTACGTATTACAAAAATTATACGCAGTTATTGATTTCTATTTTTTTTTGTTTACACGAATTGAAGCGGTCACAAATAAGGACAAACTTCATCTACCGAATTAACATTACTTAAATAGCTCTTGAAAGGAGAGAGGAGAAAGAAAAATATGGAAATCAACAATTTACTTTTGGTATTATTACCAATTGTTGCAGCTCTTGTCAGTTCTTATTTTACTTATTACTTTACCATAAAATCTAAAAAAAGTGAGGCGATACTTAAGTTTAAAGAAGAAAAGTATGCTAATTTATTAGTGTTGCTCCAAGGGTTTGTTGGTGCAACGGTGTCAGCCGATGCAAAGCGAAAATTCTTTGAAGAACAGTATAAGTCTTGGCTATATTGTTCTGATGATATTGTAAAAGCAATCAACAAAATGGTGCAGTTAGTGATAGCTTCACGAGGTAAAGAACCCAATCCTGACGAAGGCAGGAAGGCGATAGGGAATATTGTTATTGCAATGAGAAAGGATTTACTTGGTAAAACAAATCTAAATTGGCACGATTTTCAATATACAGATGTTACTGAAGATAAACGATAATGCCACTGAATCCGTTTTTAGGTCAATCTTATTGAATGTGTTGCACTTTAGGATAACTACCAACATGAATTGAAGTTCAATTCATGTTGGTAATTATGTAAGGATACAATATCTTACTACTAATCGTTATGCTTAGACTATATGGTTTGAAGATTTTTCAGTAAGCAAATAATCGATGATTCAATTCTACTTTGAAAAATTAAACCAGAAGCTACAAACATGCAGATAGATTTCAATAAGCTTTAAAACAACGCTAACACCTAAAGATTTTACACCTCTAAAAGCAATAGATTTATATAGTATTGTATAATGATTTATACAAGGTATTAAGTACAACTCTTTTTTCGTTGGAGTTGGAGTATGGAGGATAGGAACATGGTTGTCAAAAATAGTATCGGAATTTTATTCGGAATAGTAATTGTTTTTATGTTTATGAATAATGCACAAGCATATACATCCCCTTTAGGGGATGGAAGTGATGCAGGGTGGGTAGATACAGTTTTATTCGCTCTAACATCAACAGTAGACAACACAGTAGTAAATAGCTTTACGCATACAACAGGTAACGTCGCTCCGGGAAGTCCGGGTACAGCAATAGTCAATATAAAGAATACAGGAACATCGACACGAAGCTATTGGGTAGGTTTGAGCTATAAGAAACAAGGAGCGACCGCATGGATAGACGTTTTACCACGACAATCAGCAAGTATGGCACCCGGTGGCTCCTCAAGTGTATCATTTAGTTTTACACTTCCAACAGCCGCAGGGACATATGATATATATACGAAAATATGGAACGGACATAATTCAGCCACCAATTCAATGATTGCACCATCAT
>CABMIB010000116.1 GCA_902386135.1 uncultured archaeon | reverse complement strand
TGTTCCTCCTCCACCCAATGGTGCTTTTGTCATAGCTCCATCAATTGCTTGCCACTCCCACTCTAATCCTTTTTTTATATCATACTCCAGCAGACCAGCTTCCCACATTTTCTCAAATAATCCTGCTCTTTGCCATTCTTGAAACCTATCATGTACAGTGCTTGACGCTCCATAAGATCTTGGCAATGCTTTCCATTGGCAGCCAGTACGAAGAATATAAAAAATAGCACTCATTATTTTCCTATCATCTTTTCTCGGTCTTCCAGACTTCTTTTTTGGCTTTGGTGGTGGTAGTAACGGTTCTATTTTCTTCCAGAATTCATCAGATATCTCGTAGTCGTGTCCGATTTTTCGTATTGTCATTACCCCACATTACCCTACATCTTGATTCTTCTACTTTTCGGATAGGCTCTTATTTGACAACAACATCAACTTTGATACCTATCTTGAGGTGTAATGTTTGTCATATATGCAATTGTTTTAAGTTTCTATAAATCTAACGCAAGGAGGCTAACCATTCCCCACCTCGAACCATTCCTTGAAGTCACTTTTCTTCAATTCATCAATTGTCGCTATTTTTACTACTAAGTCCTTATCCTCTTTTTCTTTTCTCAACCTAAACATTGTCTTTAAAGCCACCTGAATCAGTTTCTTTTTGGCTGTCTCATCACTGGCTATCTCGTAGAGTATATCCGAGTATTCAAGGTTTTTTCTGATATTCTTCTCTATTTGGTCTTTAGTTGTGCGGTGCTCGATTTCGATTCTTAAGATTTGGCCATCTTTTTCTGCTACAAGGTCAGTATAGCCTCTCTCGCTTACATTTAAATCAGTTGCAATTGCGTCCTCTTTCCTTACCTTGTATCCTTCAGGCTCAAGCCAGTTTTTAATTAGTTCCAAGGATACGGCTTTTCCCAGTTTCCCTCCGCCCCCAAGCTCGTTTATTGCTCGGTCTGATGGAATGCTGAACTTATCGGCAAATGCCATCTCTCCCCATTGAGAGAGCCAGTAGCAGAAGCCCTTTCCCCTTTTTGTGAATTCAACCAAGCCTTTACCAAGTGGCGGAAGTTTGGTAAGCTCATAGAATTTATTTTTAAATTCAGAGTAATCCCTGGTTGAAGCGCCTAAACTTTTAAGTTTCTTATTGGCTTCCACATAGATATCCGAGGCCTGGTAATTCCCTGTGCCAATTGCCCAGAGCATGGCTTTTTCTAAAGGAGTAAGGGAGGCGGTTATTTCTTCCAGGGTTTGTGATTTTGTCTCTGCCCCGCTGGGCGGGGTCTCGTCTTGGGCGAGTTCCAAGGCTTTTGGTTTTACTGACTTTTGTTTATTTTCAGGTTTTTCATCTTTTTCTTTTGCTTCCGGTAATTGTAGTTTTCCTCTTGGGCTGAGGTATTTCAATCCAAAGTGATGGTTTTTAAGATTTCCATCATGTATTGCCTTACTAACCCCAGCTAATTCATAGGCAGGAGCAATTGTTTCTGTTTTTAAGGGGATTATTCCGCCTTCTATCTTGTGTTTTACATAGAAGGCTCTGTTTGGTAGGGATTGAATTTCCTGGAAATATCTTTCCCACTCCTCTTGATAGGAGTAGAACTGGTAATCAGAAGAATTTACAGATATTTTAGAGGATTTGATTTCCGTACCAGTGGTTTGGAAAAATTCCTTGGCCATTATTTCAGCATCTTTTCTTGAAATCCGAAAACTTGCCTGGATTCCGCAGTTGGTGAGGATTGAATCTTGTAAATCCTCTGGTAATTGGGATAAGTTTTGGTGAGCCAGTACCAAGGATAGGCCGTATTTTCTTGATTCTGAAAGAAGCTCAATAAAGGTCTTGGTAGCAAAGTTCTGGAATTCATCAATGTAAAGGTAGAATTGGATTCTTTGTTCCGTGGGAATCTCAGAACGGGAGAAAGCAGCGAGCTTGATCTTGGTCATGAAAAGGGAGCCTATTAGATCAGCGTTTCCTTTTAATCTCCCTCGGTCAAGTTTTAAAAGAAGTATTTGGGCTTTGTCCATTGTTTCTCTCAGGGAAAAGGATGATTTCTTGAATGAAAACATCTCCCTCAACCTGTCGTCTGATAGGAAGGCATTAACCTTGTTTAAAGTTGATTCCATCCATTCGTCCCGTGTTTTGGGTGAGAGATTGTTGAAGCGGATAAAGTATTGCTTGGTAATCGGGTGCTTTACTTTATCCAGGGTATTCAACCTGAAATCCTCATTTATGAGAAACTGGGGCAGGTCAACCAGAGTAAGATCAGCTTCGATTAGGGAAATAAGGGTGTTTCTAAGTAGATCCTCCATTCTTGCTCCCCAGGAGTCAAACCAGATTTTCTTGAAGGCTTCGATAAGCTCGGCTGCTATTTCAGCAGGTGAAATTCCCTCTGTTTTCTCAAGGGGATTGAAGGCAATGGTGTATTCAACACTCGCAGGATCGACATAGACTACTCTTGCTTCTATTTCTTCCTTTGATAGTGATAAGGCAAGAAAACCTTTGATTTCCTCGACCAGGTCCCCGTGGGGGTCTATGAGCCCAAATCCTTTTCTGTTTAAAATGTCTTGTCGCAATAAGAATTCCAGGAACTTGGACTTTCCAGCCCCAGATGCTCCAACTACATAGAGATGAGTACGCCTGTCCTTCTCCTTGATCTTTGCCATCTGCGCTTCATTTTGTGTTTCGCTCCAGTACCAGCCAAGGTCTAAGGTATCCTCTTGGGGGACAACTTTAGGCTCTATTTTGGGTTTCGGAGCTATCTCTGTTGTTTTGGCTTCTTCTTTTTTGTTTCCCAAAATCCTGTCTAAAAGCCCCATTAGGATATACCAAGGAAGCCTTTTGATTTTCTATCTATTTTTGAGGGGTCTTGGTTAAGTCCTTGCATTAGCTTTTCTGCTGCCTTGAGTGTTGAATGGTGACAGACTGTTACATAAGCTCTTAAGTCAGCTTGCTCGAAAAGGTCAAGCTCGCTTAAAGCAAACGCGGAGGAACGAAAAAGAGAAAGTAGAGCCTTGAAAAACGATGGTCTGTAGGTTAAGTACCAGGAGACATCAAGATTGTCGCCGTAATCTCTTACGCCAACGAAAATTTGATAGGGACTAAGGCTTGGATCTCGAACAATCAAGAAATCTCTTTTTGTGCCCAGGATGCTCCCAACTACGCTAGGCGCCATCTTTTCTTTCTTTGTCCTAAGAGAAGGAGCTTTGCTTCCCTTGATGAAATCCTCAGTATCCTGAAAAATTTCATTAGATTTTCCTTGACCGTTCTCAATTAACATTCCCCAACTATCTATTACCTGTTCTTTAGTTACAATTGCCATTGTTTCACTCACCACTTCCAGTTTATTGGTATTTAAAAAGAAAGGCTTTATTTAAATAGTTTTTGGTTTAAAAGCCTAACAAGCGATAGGCTCCTGCCCATAATCAGCGGTCTATAGCCTATCCTGAGGAGAGAAGGGATGGCTTGAGAGGAGTGTAAGAGTTACCACCTTGAAGAGATTATTACTATCCCCCAAACAGGCTGGGTGACGTTAAATCATGCTCATGTAAATAATTTTCTAGTCGAGCGTTACCCTTATTAATGAAGCTAGCTAAGGAAGCAATGGAGACAGAGGAGAGGATGGAACAAAGGTGGTGGCAACACATTGCTCAGAATGCGGGGCATCAAGAGTTACTTGGGAGCCTCAGTCAGCGTGCGGCAATGAGCGACTTGTCCGCAAGGCTGAATTAGAATTTTTAGAAATATAGAGGCAGGAAGTAGTTTTTATGCCCCGCAACCGCCTGAAGTAGATGTGCTACCAGAACCGACAACAACCCCATTAGTTCCATTGGAAAATCTGATTGTAGAGCCTTCATCCACTAGGCTCCCTGTAGTAGCAGATGAAGGCTCCCAGACCCTGCTTTGAGTTGGGGCGGTTCCACGGCAGGCTTGGAACGATTGGGATCAGTAAATCGTTGTGCTGAAAAAGACAGATGTTTAGTAAAGTAGTAGGAACGCAATATGAGTGAAGAGGGTAAGGAAGGTAGAGAACGAAAATGAATCGGAGGGTTCATATTCTTCCATTTGGCTATCCGAGGGTTCATATTCGTTCGGATTCTCTCATATTGCGTTCATTTTCTTCTATGGCTTGTAAGCAAATTAAAATCCTCTGTTTAGGCTATAAGTCGTTTTTATACGTTTAAGACAACCAAATGCTGAGCAAAGGATTTTTGCCATAGCTCTACGCAAGAAAATGAAGCATCAAGGATACATTCTTGAGGTTTTGATGCAAATACTGGATTATGACAAAACCAGGCTACAAACAGATTTTGGTTGGTATCGATACTTGGAAAACATTGAAACGAGAAGCGACCAAACAGAAAAAAAGTATCAGTAGACTCATTGCGGATACTTTTTCTTGCTCCTGGAAAGCTTGTGGGGCTTTGCCCCTCGGGAGTTCAAGTCTCCCCCTCGGCGTCACGATTCTTCAATCTATTGGTAAGAGCCCACAGACTTTTAATAGTGTGGCTCAAGATCGCCCAGTTTTTCTATAAAAATTTTCTCAGGTCCTTCGTGAAGTTCCTTCTTGTCACGTTCTTTAGCGATCGCAGTGACTCCTATGTCAAGCAGATCTTCAAGTTCTTTTGATTTAGATATCGATAGGACTGTTAGAACTTTTGGCATTTCACCTTTATTTATAAGAATTCCTTTGAATATTTGACCGATTTGACGCGATAGCTCCTCAACTTCGCTTGTAATATCATTGATATTAAGATATTTTTGGTCTCCTTCCAGTATAATCATTGCTCTGGTTGCTTCTTTATAAGGGTCGAGCTTAAAAAGGAGACCGGAATGTGAAAGACTATGTTTTATGACCGATCTAATGGGAAGGTCTTTACTGCCTTTACCGAAGCCGATTGTAGCAACCTTGGAACCACTTGACATAACCGTCTTAAAATCACCTAAGTCCGTGACCATCATCATCTCACTGTCCAGTGCCTTCAAAAGAAATAAAAATCGTTGTGCAATGGTCTTATTTATCCCGTCATAAGCGGATTTTATATCTTTTTCTTTTCCCTGGTGTCTTAAAAACTGGTTATCTACAAGTATAGTCCCATCGCAGCTTCCGCTTAATGTTTCTTTCAGGCAGAAAACTGAATTTTGCAGATAAATCGAACCTTCTTCTCTAAAAGGAAGTACGATAATGCTGTAAACATTGTATTTATACCGTTCCTTCATCGCTTCTATCATGAGCGGTAAAAACGATGAACCCGTGCCACCTGATGAAGAGGCTATAACAAAAGCAACATCAAAATCTCCCCGTTCCTCAATAATCCTGTGCAATAAATCTCTGTTATCTTCAAAACATTTTTTTCCGATAGTTCGGTTTCCTCCAACCCCATGAAGGAACGGTATATGAATTCTGTCCTTGGCTTTTGTAAATCTTAATTCTTTAAGATCGTTTATTGCCGTGTTAATCGCTATGGTCTCAACGTGACTGACAAATTTCTGATTTCCGTAATACTTAGATAATAAGCCGCCACCAAAGGATTCCTTGTTTATTGCATCAAGGATTCTATTACCGCACTGTCCCACACCGATTATAAGAACGTTTAACATTTTCCCTCTTAAAATGAATATTGTTTATGTCTTCTTACTGCAAATAATACTATTCCAATCACTATGATCACCACTGGTATAATAATATACAAATAACCTTTCTCGTTTTTTGTAACAGTAATCGGTTTAGAGGTTGATACCGTGCCATCTTTATCATCATTATAAAATGTCTTTAAGTCTATCGAATAATTACCAGGTTCGATTGCTTTTAAAAGAACGGTGTAAACTTCTGATTCGCCCGCATCGATTTTTTTATATCCCTGTTTTAAATCCCCCTCGGTTGTTATGAGACCCGATGGAACATTTCCATCGAGGAGTACCGATGTTGCCGGTGCTTTTCCAATATTGGTTATTTTTACGTCCACTCTAATTGTGTCATCTGTTTTGACACTGTCTTTATCCACACTAATAGCGGTTGTAAGATTGGATTTTACCTCTAAAATCTCAGCAACTTTTATTGTAATTGTGTTTGATTGGCTTGATTTTACTCCATAAGTTACAGTTGTAGGTTCGAGTTCGAATGTGCCCGATTCTACCGCTTTTAGTGCATAGTAAAGTTCCTGTTTTCCTCCAGCATCAAGAGTTTCCTGAATTTGAGGAGGAAATCTTGAACCTGGAGCGCGGGAAAAACCGTTCGGAAGTTCCTCTGTCAACGTAAGGTTATATGCTGTTCCGTTCCCTTTATTTTCAACTATTATTTTAACTTCTACAACGTCCCCTACGCTTATATTTGTTTTATCAATTGATTTTGTCAGGACTATTTGCGGTTCACCTGCTGCTTTAGTAGGTACAATGTACTTTTCAGGGTAGCTCCATTCACTGGGGACTGTAACTGATATGGTCGCTTTTGTTTCAGTGATGGAAGTAGCTATGATGTCGAGTTTATTATATGGTTTTGGAAGATACGGATTTTCACCCTCATATAAATTAAATGTTTTTGATTCACCATCTGTAGTTAAATTAACTATAACAGATTTGGGGGTCTGTGCATTGATTCCGATGACCTCTATTATATAAGATCCTGCTTCAAAATTTAATCCGGTATTGTTTTGTAATGTAAAATTGAAAGTTTGGGTTTCGCCTTTCACAATATTAGGATAAATAAATAATATTAACAATGAAAAGTAGAGCCACTTCATCTTTATTTTCCCCATTGCAACCATGACAAACAGAGTCTATGTAATTACATATAAACTTATGGGTTCTACAGTTAAGAGTTTTATAGAAATAATACACTGAAGGCGCTTCTTTATATTCGGTGAAGGAACCTTGTGTATGAGTTCAGGAACGACAAGCCTGCCTGTATGTCTACGGTGACTATTTCCATTTTTACCACTGATGGTGATTATGGCATTTTAGGAGAATATGGATTGCGCCCAAGCCAATGGGATAAAGGGTAATGGAAGAGAATCGAGGTTTGAAATAGCGGATATATATCATTAATGTAAGATAAGTATCAGTCATGTAAGATAAGTATCAGTCATGTAAGATAAGTATCAGTCATGTAAGATAAGTATCAGTCTGGTGAAAAACTCATGTGGCGCTTCCTTGACCTTGATAAGATTGACGGCTTCTACAGCGCAGCTCTTTTTGAATCCATAGGCAGACACGTTGGTGCAGGCTCTTCCCCTGAAACCATACTCTTCTGGCGCGTGAAGTCGCCTGTTGTGTACCTGGGCTACCACCAGTGCGTTGAAGATGAGATTAATGCCGGGTTTTGCAGCCGGAGCAACATCGGGGTCGTTCGCAGGATACTGGGAGGTGGCTGCGGCTTTTGCGATGAAGATCAGATACTTTTCTCTGTGATAGGCAAAGAAGGGGGCGTTATTCCCGGGGATATTCAGGCTGCATATAAAAAAGTCCTCGGCGGCGTTGTGGATGCGCTTGGAACCATCGGGGCAGAAGGAGAGATTGAACCTGCGCGCAATGCGGTCTATTCAAAAGGCAGGAAGATATCGGGAAATGCGCAGGGGCGCTTTGACGGCGCGGTTCTGATTAACGGCAGCGTGCTGCTGGATTTTGATTTTGAACTGATGGATAAGGTACTGAAAAACCCAACGAAAAACCTGCATCCTGTGAGTTCAGCAAGAGAAGGGATGATAACCCTTAAGGATATGGATATTACGGATATCAAGTATGTAAAAAATTCACTCAGGCAGGGTTTTGAAAAGGCTCTGGGGATTGGCTTGAGGGAGGGTATGCTGACGGAGAGCGAAGTTGATACGGCAGATCGATTACTGGATAAATACCGACAGAAGGATTGGACGTACAAGATGGATATTAAACGGAAGCTTCGGAAAAAGAGATTTTTATTAACCGCAGATGAACACAGATAAACGCAGATGCGCAGCAACAAATCCGCGTTCATCTGCGTTTATCCGCGGTTCCGTCTTTTTTAAAACACTGCGCCATTTATTTTGCACCCAAAAAGATGAATATATCCACAAAAAGCACCACAAAACTGACCATGAGTATATACAGACCTCGCATGAGCCAGCGCTGCTTCGTACTTGCTATTTGCTCAAACACACGCCTGGCATCCTCAGGTTCTTCGGGATGAACCGTATATGTTTTTGTCGTGAGCACCAACGTTGCACATGCAAGAACGACGAACCACAGCAGAATAGGCAGCGAAAAGAGAGAGACGAGCTGCCAGTGATAATCGTAATATCTTACCGAGCCGAATACGATCTTCAGGTCAGCGAAAGAGATTGCATGGAAATAAACGCCTTCAAGAAAGCTCGCTGCCGCTATCAGATGCTTGGCGCTTTCTTCTATAGAAGAGATGGATGCCTTTGCTATATCCAGAATGATATCCTTCCAGAATATGTCAGCAGGCGCTGGAATTTTTCCTGATGTTACTTCGGTCATAGCTCGATTTCGTTATCCTTGCCGCAGTAGGGGCAGGTTTTGAGGAGGCGGGTTTTCTTGGGTTCGGGTTTGGGGGAAGGCGCTGTACCTTTGTATATTGTTATAGTCGTGCCGCTTTGTGCTGGTATTGTGAATTTTTTCTGGCAGCTCCAGCATTTAATTGTTACTTTCTTCTCGCTGTTCATTTGTTATCTCCTCGTAGTATTTGTTAAATAGTTCTTCTCCTATCTCTTCCTTGAGTTTCATTATATCTTGTGCTGCCAAATCTTTGTAGGGTGATTTGAGCTCATTGAATATGATGAAAGCAAGTAGAAAGTTTCTCAAAGCTTCTTTATAATTTTTTTGCATATAGTAAATACGTCCAGTCTGTCCGAGAGTACCTGCAATCCCGCTTCTGTCCCCCAGTTCTTCTTTAATTTTCATACTTTCCTGATACATTTTCACTGCTTCATCATACCTGCCTTGGGCTTGATGTATCATTCCAATCTGATATGTAGTGTTCCAGAAATGTTTCTCTTATCCCCCAAATCATTAAAAATTTCCAGGCACTTACTATATTTCTCAATAGCGTCATCAAATCTTTCCCTATCAGCATAGATCATTCCTATTCCCCACTCACTAAGTGCTATCCCACTTCTGTCCCCCAGTTCTTCTTTAATTTTCATGCTCTTCTGATACATATTCACAGCTTCTTCATACCTGCCCTGCAAGTAGTGAACGTTTCCAATCTGGTGCAGGGTTTTTGCAATCCCGCTTCTGCCCCCCAGTTCTTCTTCAATTTTCATGCTCTCCTGATACATTTTCATAGCTTCATCGTACCTGCCCTG
>CABMIB010000115.1 GCA_902386135.1 uncultured archaeon | reverse complement strand
AGGTGTGCCTGTCCAAAAATTGACCAGGGAAGAGATTCAAAACCGCAAGAAAAAGGTAGAAAGTGACACATTTTGATTTAAAAGATAATGTATTACAATCCTAAGGTGATGATACTTAACAACCTTATCCAAGAAAAAGGAATAATTAATATATTTTCCGCTCATTTTTGCGCCGATTAAAATGCCTGTCATTACACTATATTACGATGACCTTGAAGAACTCTCAGGGATCGATAAAGAAACCGTCATCCGGCGTATCCCGATGATGGGATGCGATATCGAACGTATCGAGGAAGACCATGTTGATATCGAATTCTTCCCGAACAGACCCGACCTTTACAGCACCGAGGGCGTTGCACGCGCACTCAAAGGATTCCTTGATATCGAGACCGGGATACGTGAGTTTAAAGTCACACCTTCAGATATCAAGATAACAAAAGACAGGGAGATCGAAAGCATCAGGCCATACCTTGCCTGCGCCGTGGTTCGCGGGATGAGGTTCAATTCACGCAGCATCGAATCGCTGATGGCGCTTCAGGAATCGCTCCACTGGGCTGTTGGCAGGAACCGAAGGAAAGTTTCCATCGGTGTGCATGACCTCAGGATGATAAAGCCGCCTTTCAGGTATGTTGCAAAGCAGCCGAATTTCAGGTTCACACCCCTTGATTTCAGAGAGCCGATGACGATGAGGGAGATACTTGAGAAACATCCGAAAGGCATAAAATTCGCGCATATTCTCGAAAAGTTCGATAAATACCCGCTAATTCTCGATTCGGAGAATCATGTACTCTCCTTCCCACCCATTATCAACGGAGAACTTACGCGTGTCACGGAAGATACAACAGACCTGTTTATCGAAGTAACTGGTACTGACCCTGCCGTGTCTATTGCCCTGAACATCGTCGTAGCATCACTGGCAGAGCGCGGGGGAAAGATTGAGTCTGTTACTATCGATGAGAAATTAAAGACCCCGCAGCTTGAGCCGGGGTGCATGAAACTAAAAAGCAGCGAAATAGAGGAGCTTACCGGGCTTAAGCTTTCAAATGAAGAGGTTATCCATTGCCTTGAAAAGATAAGATACGGCGCAAGAGCATCCGGGAACGTATTGGAAGTATCTGTTCCCGCCTACCGCGCAGATATCCTGCACAACTGGGATCTGATAGAGGATATTGCCATAGGGTATGGTTTCGATAAGATAAAACCCGAGCTTCCATCCACATCGACTACCGGCAATGCCCACCCCATATCAAAACTCAGGGGATCTATCTGCGAAATAATGGTCGGGCTGGGTTATTTTGAAGTAATGCCATTCACCCTCACGAGCGAACGTGTACAGTTCGATATGATGCGCCGGGAGAAGGCGAAAGGTATCACCCATATCCTTTATCCCATAAGCGAAGACCATACCATCGTACGTTCCACGATCCTTCCTAATCTCCTTGAGATATTATCTATAAACCAGCACCGTGAGCTTCCGCAAAGGATATTCGAAGCAGGAGAAGTTGTGGTGAACTGCGTGACTGAGCAGAGGCTCGGCGCCGTCGCCATCCATCCGCAGGCTAATTTTACAGAGATACAGTCTGTTGTGGACGCTGTGATGAGGGAGAGGCGCATCGAGTACGAGTTCGCGGAGTCCGACGATTCCGCATTCATAGAAGGCAGGCGCGCGGATATTATGATCAAAGGCAAGAAAGCCGGGGTGCTCGGCGAGATTCATCCTGAGGTAATCTCGAACTTCGGGCTGGAGCACCCGATCATTGGGTTTGAGATTAAATTATAATCAACTACAAACCCTTCTTCCTTCCGTTCTTCAAATAATATCCTGCTGCAACCGCGCCAACAACTACCAGACCAGCCAGCATACCGGCAGAGCTTAAAGGTGAACTTTTCGCTCCAGGGATGACGGTTAACGGCAGTGTGCGGCTAAATATCACCACGTTATTTGCCTCATCAATCCCTCTTAATTCCACATCAAGAAGATACTTTTTTGGCGCTGCATTCGCGTCAACCGTAAACCCTAAAGCAGCATCACCGCTCTCGCCCGGTTCGAGTTTTCCTACGAAGTCTGATTTTTCGTTGAACCCAAATGGCTGGGAAGCATCCTTGAATACGCGCAAGGAAACTGACTCAGCCTTCTTATTTCCTGTGTTCTTGACCCTGATGTGAATTTCAGCTTTGCTTCCATCTGTCAGGTTTTCCGGGGTTGTTGTTACGGATTCCACTATCAGATACGGTGCAGGCTTGATGGGTATGTTGAGTTCAAGGTTCTCTGTCCTGTATGTATTATTCCCGTCATTTTCGTCCCTGTATGTGATTTCAAGTTTAGCAGGGTAGTTCCCTTCTTTGATGTTTTCATCGACATCCGCATAGAAAGTTGCTGTTTTACTACCGCCTTCTGCAATTATGCCAAGGCTGTCCTCGTCCGAATAACTATAACTGGAATTGAAGCCCTCAGGCAGAATGAGTTTAACTTTGACGTTCTCCGCATTGCCTTTCCCTATATTGTTAATGTCTACAGACAGCTTTGCTTCCGTTGTATCCGCTATAAGCTTCTCAGGAGATGTTACAAGCGCACCGACCACGAAATCCGCTCTTTTAGAATCAATATATATCGGGAACTCCTTCTTCGTCCATCCCTCTCCCGTGTTCCAGCTTAATGTAACGTTGTATGTTCCCTTGAGGGCATTATCGGCTACCCTGAGTTTGTAGTGGAGCACATAAAAAACCTGGTTATCGTTAGTGCCTGCGGATGGCCCGAGGTCCTTATCCGGAGAATCCCCTGCCTCAAATAAAAGAGGATAATCAGCATCAAGATGGAACCTCAGGTTCTCAACTGCACTGGACATTGTGTTCACAACCTGCCATCTTAAATCCACATCCTTTCCACCATCTGCCGGGTCGGGATCCTGGCTCATGAAGTTCGCCTGCACCCTGTTTCCCTGCACTCCCTGGAGCGGTGCGGCAGGAACCGGACTGACCATTACTGATAGGACTATCGTCAGTATGCTAAATACTATAATCTGTTTTAGTGTTTTGCTCTTCATGTTCTTACCTCGAATATATTCATCAATTTTTTATATATATCTTTTAAATCCATCGTGTCTATTATAAGAATAATTGCAGGGACAATGGTTATAGCAGCAATCATACTTGCTGCAACGCCATAGCTCATCATGGTTCCCATATCGCCGAGGAAGGTCAGCCTCCCCAGAGACATAGCCTGGAAACCTATCAGGGCTGCAAGCGTTGTCGTTAACATGGGGGTTATCACGTTGTTCAGGGTAACTGCCATCGCATCCTTATGTCCGAGTTGAAGCTGCGGATGGCGGTCTTTTAATGCGGGTAGATTTTTCAGTTCCAGCCTGTACCTTGTTACAAGCTGTATCCCGAAGTCTATACCGATGCCCATTATCATGGATACAACACCAGAAGTCTGGGAACTCATCCCCATTCCGATAAATCCGACATATCCCATTGTCCACAGGGTTCCGAATATGATGGTAGTCATCGGAGTAAATCCATATTTAATTGAGCGGAACAGGACAAGTACGATGATCAGAATCCCGACAAGCGAGTACATAGATGTCCTTCCCATATCAGGCTCGATAGCCTTTTGCATTTTCTGGCTTTCCATCACACTGCCCCCAAGACTTGCAGCAATTCCGGGTGGTTTTGGCACTTCCCCGAGTATTTTCTCAAGCTCTGGCTCAAGGCTGTTAAGGTCCACATCATCGGTTGTGCGGATCGTGACAAGGGCCAAAGTGTAATCCTTGCTGATAGACCTGTCAAGAAGGCCGTTCTTATCCGTAAGAATCTGGATTTCCCTGGCAGATTGAGGGAGCCGTCCGCCATTGATGCTCCTCAGAATCGATGCAGGACTTGTGACATCTATGACATTATCAGTATGCAGCGCAAGCGTTGAAAGCTGGTCCATATACTGTATCACCCTTGGGTCCCTGACATCCCTCACTTCGTCCGAGCCTTTATAAGACGGGTCTGTTTCTACAGCAAAAGATACCATATTCGTGCTGCCGAACTCGTTCTCGATGCTGTTCAGGGTGTTTATAGCATCGACGTCCTGTGGAAGCATCGACTTCATATCGGATTTCTTTGTCTGGATTGTGCCTGCCATATGGATTGCAAACACCGATACCAGAAGCATGATTACCAGTACAATGACCGGGAACCTGGTGACTAAATTAGAATATATCTCAATTATTTTGTTACCCATATTACCTGCCTCTAAGGATGTGCTCTTCCTTCTTTACTGCAAGTTTCTCAAGCTTCCTGTGTGTGCTCCAATACACATAGTCCTCTTCCAGTAGTATGAATACGGGGTTGACAATGAGCGCGGCAAGAAGGCAGAAAGCTATACCCAGCGCAAGGGTCTCTCCTAAATGCTGGATCATGGGCACGGTGGCAAATGCGAGCACCCCGAAACCCACAATGACAGTAAGCCCGGAGCCGATTATGGCCGAACCTATTCCGCGCACGGTGGTCTGCAAGGAATCGAGTTGGCTATTCTTTTTGGCCCTTTCTTCATTATATCTGGTCAGCATGAACACACCATATTCAACACCAAGACCCAGGATCATTGAACTGAGACCCACTGTGGCTACAGAGAGTGGTATTCCAAGCCATCCCAGTGTTCCCATCGTCCATATCAATCCCAGAGATAACGGGGCAAATACCAGAATCCCCTGTGTATATGAGCCCTCCATTACGAAAAGCAGAATTAATATAATAACTGCGGCAACAATGAGGGTAAAAACAGCGTCACTCTTTAGAAGCTGAAAAATGGTCATCCTGATAGTTGGCCCGCCTGTTATGCCGAATTTTACACCTGGCGGCTTTGGTGTGGCATCAATGCGTTTCTGGATGAACCCATTAAAAGTCTGTATCTGTTCTTCTCCCGAGCCGATATCTGCTGAAACATACATAAGAGTAATCTTATAGTTCCGGCTAAAGAATGCATTTGCCTGAGGGCTATGCATCGTCTGGGTAATCTCTTCGGATGTAACTGTATTTTTCCCCCTGAAAAAACTTGCAGGCGAAGTTACACTGATTATATTTGATTCATCTCTTAGCATCCCGTCCAGGACAATAAGGGACTGTATCACCCTCGGATCTCTGATATCCCTGACTGCACTTTTTAAATCGACCGAATCATCAATTTGCACTGCAATGACCACTGCGTCCTGACCGCCGAACTTGTCTGCAATGCGGTCATTGAGCTTAAAAACAGGAAGTTCTTTTGGCATCTCAGTCCTGAAATCAGAGTTTATGGTTAAATCCTTAAGTCCGATCCCCAGTATGATTGTGAAAATAACCACGAGTACAGCCAGTAATTTTGCGTGTTTTCTCTGTATTTCGGCAAGTTTTATAAGATTTGTTTCAAGGAAATCAGCCATAAATCCCCTGGATTATTCTAATTAGCGCTCGATTCCAACCCCTCCTATTCTTTCCTTTCCTGTATTTAAATTGTTCCGATGTAAACAACTCTGGAGTGGTTTAATTCAAAAGTTTTAAATATGAGAGAGAAAAATTAACCAGTGTGATTGAAAAACTGCGGAAATTAGGGCTCACTGGCTATGAGGCGCAAGCATTTGTCGCTTTGCTTAAACTCGGCGATGCAGAGGCAAATGAGATAGCGAACAGGGCAAAGATACCGATCGGCAGGATATACAGCGTGCTTTCAAATCTTGAAGACCTGCGCTTAATATATGCACAGGACACGCGACCGAGGCGATACGAATGTGCGGAGCCTTCAACTGCTCTTGAGAGGCTTTCAAAAAACAAGCAGGAGGAGTTTAAACGTGCCTGTGAAGAAGTGGAGATGCTGACTAACGACCTGGCATCGGAACTATCCGGCGTCAGGGCTAAGAAATCTGCTAAAACTTTCTGGACCGTCGCGATAGGGGATAAATCACAGGAGCTTGTTCAGGAGTGCATACTGGGGGCTCAAAAGGAAATATTGTTCTTTATGGCTTCCAGGACGAGTTCGGAAAGGTTAAAGAAAAAGTTCAGGATTGAAAAATATCCTGAGATTATAAATGCGATCTCCGAAGCGCTTGAAAAAGGGACGGAAGTTAAAGTAATCCTTAGCAGAGAAGTGGATTTCAGCGAGCTTGAGGATTCTTCGGATGTTAAAAAACTGTTGATGCACATGGGGAATGAATTCAATTGCAGGCTTGCTGCAATACCTGCAACACCTTTTTACATAATAGACCGGGAAAATGTCCTGCTCCAGATGCTGAATCCATTAGCTCCTGATGAGCTTTTTGCTGTAGTCAATGTAAGAGATACGAAGCTTGCGGAGGAACTCAGGAAGAAGTTCTTTACGATCTGGGAAAAAGCAGAGGTGTATTCTGAAAGGAACATAATCCCTGCGATCAAGTGATTATTTACAGCGTACGGCACAACGTACCTTTTATATAGGGTTAAAATGATTAAATATTTTTATGTGGAAGATGACGATCAATATGAGCGATACGACCCATAGGTGCTGCTGTATGCCTTTTTTGAGTGACACTGTCGAGAGGTTTGAGATAGTTTCAATCTTTAATCTTACACCTTCCGTATTCACCGAGATTTGTGAAATTACATT
>CABMIB010000114.1 GCA_902386135.1 uncultured archaeon | reverse complement strand
TGGACTGCGCCCCTTCGAGTGGACAGTTAGTTAAGGTGGTATATTTAAACATAACGTCTTCTCAAAATCGACTGGCGATTTATAACCGATCGATGAATGAAGACGTTTTGAATTATAAACCTCTTCAATAAAATGTTCAATGTTCTGGGTAGCATCATTGAATGTCCCATATTCGTTCAAGTACACTTCTTCGTATTTCAGCGTCTTCATGAAGCTCTCAGCAAACGCATTGTCGTAGGGATTGCCCTTTCGGCTCATGCTGATCTGGATATAAATATCCTTCAAGTAGTTCACATATTCGATTGACGCATACTGAACACCCTGGTCGGAATGATGGATAAGATTCTTCAGATCATCTGCCTTTCGTGTTTGAAGAGCCTTAAGCAAAGCATTCAATGTGAGATGTGTATCGATATTGCGACTGAGATCCCAACCAATGCAACGCCTGCTGAAAACATCTATGATTACTGCCAGATATACGAACTCTTTCGACAACTGGATATATGTAATATCAGCAACCCAGAGTTGATTGATATCAGTCACATTCAAGTTTCTTGCAAGATTCGGATAGACTTTTTCTCCATGATTTGAATCCGTGGTCTGCAATTTGAATCTCTTTTTCACACATATGAGATTGTCTTCTTTCATGAAGCGGCGGACTTTTTTCTCGTTAACAACATAGCCCCTGTTCCGAAGCTCTACTTTGACCCTTCTATAACCATATCCAGGGAACTCGATTACAATATTTTGCATTTCTTCCCTGATGGAAATATCAGAATTATGGTCGCCATTGTTAATATGTGAATTGTGCATCCATTTGTAATATCCAGATCTGCTGACATCAAGCAATTCTGTAGCCCGATTGACGGAGATGAAATCCAAATTTTCTGAAATTATCATGAATTTCACCCTGCTTTCAATCTCTGCTTCTCTTCCTGCACTCTCTTTTCGAGGGTGCATAAAGCTTTTTTTAAGAAATCATTCTCAGCATACAGTTTACCCACAAGTCTTTCGAGTTCTTCATTTCGTGCTGCATCTTTGTAAGTATTACCATTTCCGCTGAAGGCTGATTCTGGATCCTTATCGTATTCCAATTTCCATCTGGATATCATATTCGGATGGATGTTGTTCTCACGACTGAGTTGTCCCAACTTTTTTCCACTCTCAAGCTCCCTGATTAGGGAGAGCTTGAATTCACGTGTATATCTTTTTCGTGTTGTTTTTCCCATGTTTTCCCTCTCTGTGAACACACCTTAACTATGTGTCTACTTTGAGGGGCGCACTCCATCCAACTATCTATAAGGGATTGATGTTAGCCGGGATTGGATTGTTTACTATATGCATAATAAGGTTATCGAATTAAGTTTATTGAATCAAATAAATCGGGATTTCAGTGCAGGTATATGGAAGAGGCACTGCATGAGCCGGAGGCACGCTATCAGGATCTTTTTGAATGTGCTTCAGCCGGGGGATTGAAATGGAGCATATCAAAGTCCTGTTGATAGAAGATAACCCCGGTGATGCCAGGCTGGTAATGGAAATGCTGGCAGAAGCGAAGGATATCTCTTTTGACCTTGAATGGAAAGATAGTCTCTCTACAGGACTTGGGCGGCTTGCTCAAGAAGTTGTTGACGTAGTTCTGCTTGATATCATGCTGCCGGACAGTAGCGGTCCAGCTACCTTCGAAAGAGCCTTAACCATGGCGCCTGGAATACCTCTCATTGTGATGACCGGCATTAACGATGAAACGCTTGCGACGGAGGCATTGCAAAAAGGTGCGCAGGATTATCTGGTAAAAGGGCAGGTGGACAGCAACCTGCTTGTTCGCTCGATCCGCTATGCTATTACCCGCAAGCGGCAGGAAGAGGCGCTGAAAAGATATGCAGTAGAACTCGAAGAAGCCAACCGCATCAAAAGCTTATTCGCTGACATAATGAGCCACGACCTGATGAATCCTGTAAGTGTCATAAAGACCATGATTGAGCTCAAGCTTGAGAAGACAGAGGTTGGCGAGATGCGCCGGACTCTCCTGCTGATGATGAAGAGCGTAGACAAACTTATCGATATAATCAGAAGCGCAGGCATGTACGCTAAACTGGAAAGCACTAAGAAACTGGAGCGCACATCTCTTGACTTGAACGGGGTTTTCAGGGCGGTTATAGAGAATTTCAAGCCTGAACTGGAAAAGAAAAAAATGAAGCTTGAGTACCTGGCAAAAGGCAAATACCCTGTAATGGTAAATCCTGTGATCGAGAATGTTTTTTCAAACCTGATAAGCAACTCTGTAAAGTATTCGCCGGAAGAAAGCAAAATCGAGGTAAATATAATGAATAAAAACGGGGATTACAGGATTTACGTGAAGGACTGGGGCTACGGTATAAAAGACGAGGATAAGGAAAAGCTCTTTACCCGCTTTCAGAGAGTGGATAAAAAGGGCGTAAGGGGAACAGGGCTCGGGCTTGCTATCGTGAAACGTATCGTGGAGTTACACAAAGGGCGGGTCTGGGTGGAAGATAATCCGGAAGGCGGGAGTATATTTTATGTGGAAATCCCGAAGTCCTGAAATCACGGCGTGAAGTTTGCTTGAAATTGTGTACATATTATATCTTGAATATATATTAAATTCATATACAATAGATTTGTAGAACCACAAAAGTAACTGTAATTTTTCAACCGTTTTGAAATCTTCAAGACCATTTAAAATATATAGAATTAATATTTATGATAACTAATGTTAGATTAGGAACTATTCGAATATTCTCGGCTACGATGGAGGGAAGATAGTCTACTCATGAAACCTTAACTTGCCGCTATGCAAAGTAAGAATATGAAGTATATACTATAATATTAAAAAAGTAAATCTCCATAAATAAAGCCAGCATGGGAACTGGTCAGAGAAAATAACGGATATCTCAAAGGGTGGTGGTACTGTGAAAAATGGAGATATAACAAAAGAGGAACTCTTAAATGAGTTGGCAGAACTGCGGCAGCGCAACGCAGAGTTAGAAAAATCAGAATTGCAATGTCAGCAAGTGGAGAGCAAGTTACGTGATAGTGAAAAACTGTACCGTGCTCTCTATGACGAAAATCCGTCGATGTATTTTACTGTAGACGCAGGCGGGAAGATTCTTTCCATCAACAATTTCGGGGCAGAACAGCTCGGTTACAAAGTTGGTGAACTTGTCGGGCAATCCGTACTTAGGGTTGTTTACGAAGATGATAAAAAAATCCTTTTCCGGCAGATAGCAGAATGCTTGCAGGAGCCAGGGCATATCGCTACAAATGAGCTTCGCAAGGTTCGAAAGGATGGAAGCCTGTTATGGGTGAAAGAAGTGGCTCGCGCCGTAAGCGCCGTGGAAGGCAATATAGTTCTTATCGTCTGTGAGGATATCACTGAGCGCAAGCGAGCTGAAGAAGAACTGCGTAAATCGGAAGCGCGCTACCAGAATCTTATTGAGAATGCAAGGGACGTTATCTTCACCGTATCCTTGGACCGCAAGATTACTTTCCTGAACCCGGCATTTGAAACTATCACAGGCTGGCGGCGTGAGGAGTGGCTTGGCGAAGACTTTACGCTCCTTATTCACCCCGATGATCTACACCTTACAAATGAGATTTATCAGCGTGTCCTGAATGGAGAGATTCCGCCAGGCTTTGAATTACGCATTCTCTTAAAATCAGGCGATTACATAACAGCAGAATTCGTAATAACACCACAAACCAAGGATGGGGAAATCGTCGGCGGCTGGGGCGTTGCCCGGGATATCACCGAACGTAAACGTACAGAGGAAGCACTTTCGCAATCTGAAGAGAAATACCGCATATTAGTCGATAACATCCAGGATGGGGTTTTCCTGCTGCTGGATGCTAAACTCCAGTTCGTCAATGAGGCGTTTGCCAGGATGACCGGATATACGGTGGAGGAAGTTATAGGTAAGGATTTCCGGGAACTTATAGCTCCGGAGCACCTGCAGATGGTAGTAGACTACTACTACCGGAGGCTGGCAGGAGAAAACGTTCCCAGGGAGTACGAGTTCCGTGGACTTCGCAGGGATGGAAAGACCAGGATATTCGTCAATATGACAGTTGGGCTTATCAGTTATCATGGCAGGGTCGCAAGCATAGGGACGGTGAAAGATATCACAGAGCGCAAGCAGATGGAAGAGGCTCTGCGTAAGGCGTATGATGAACTGGAGATGCGGGTTAAGGAACGGACCGCAGAACTGGCGGAAGCTAATGAATCATTAAAAACTGAAATTTCTGAGCGCAGGCGGGCAGAGGAACACATAAAGTTTCAGACCATTGTTTTGTCTCAGGTAAACGATGCAGTTGTTGCATTTGATAATAATCACCGTATAATTTACTGGAACTATGGGGCTGAGCAGCTATACAACTTCAAATCCGAGGAGGTGCTTGGCAGGCAAATGGAAGAGGTAACCCGGCATCGCTGGCTCAAACCTGAAGATGAGAACGCAGCATACGACTCTCTGGCAGCGACCGGTTCCTGGCGCGGAGAGTTTATCCAGGCCGGAAAGAATGGAGAAGAGATACATGTTGAAGCATCGATCAAGACCCTCAAGAATGAAAAAGACGCAGCCATAGGTTTTATTAGCGTGATGCGCGATATCACCGAACGCAAAAGGGCAGAGCAGCATCTGAGGCTACTCTCCGCAGCAGTTGAAGAAGCCCCGAATGGGATCCAGATAGTTGGTCTGGATGGTCGTATAGTCTTTTCAAACAAGGCGGTTGAGAAAATATATGGCTTCTCTCCTGAAGAATTTCAGGGAAGGCATGTCGATGAAATGAACGTAGATCAGGAGTTCGCCGGTAAAGTTATAGTCCCCACTATAAAAGAGACCGGGCGCTGGGTTGGGGAGCTTATGGTCAAACACAAGGATGGAAGAACTTTCCCGATCTGGCTGACAACCTCGCTTGTAAAAGAAAGTAAAGGTGAGCCGATAGCTATGGTGGGGATTATTACCGAAATCACCGAGCGAAAGCGAGCGATGGAGAAGCTTAAAGAAAGCGAGACAAGGCTTGCGCAAGCGCAACGTATAGCTCATATAGGAAGCTGGGAGCATAATCTGCAAACAAATGAGTTGTATAATTCAGAAGAAGCCTACAGACTTCTTGATGCAACTCCAGGTGAAATAACTACCTTTGAGGGATTCTTGAGGTATATTCACCCCGAAGATAGGGAATCAGTAAGGAAATCGATTGAGGAGGCAATAAAAGGGAAAAGAACTTTCAATTATGAGTATCGCACGATATTGAAGGATGGTTCGATGCGCGTAATACATGCTCAGGGCGAAGTTGTTTTTGACAACACAGGAAAGCCCATAAAGATTTCCGGAACGGCAATGGACATCACAGAGCGCAAGCGGGTCGAGGAAGAGCGCGAGCGGTGGATGGCTGAGTTAGCCCGCTCTAATGCCGAACTGGAGCAGTTCGCCTATGTGGCGTCCCACGACCTGAAGGAGCCTCTCCGAATGGTTTCAAGCTTCGCCCAGTTGCTGGAAAAGCGATACAAAGGCAGGCTGGGGAAGGACGCAGATGAGTTCATAGCTTATATCGTGGAAGGTATAATCAGGATGCAGGCTATGATTAATGACCTCCTGGCGTATTCGCGGGTTGGCACGCAGGGTAAACCGTTCCAGCCGACTGATTGTGAATTTGTACTTAACCAGGTGATGGTTAATATGAAGGTCGCTGTTGAGCAGAGCGGCGCTGTAGTAACTCACGACCCCCTGCCTACTATAACGGCTGATACCTCACAGATGATCCAGTTGCTCCAGAACCTGATAAGCAATGCCATTAAATTCCGAAGTAAAGAGCTGCCCCGCATCCATATTCGCACAGAAAAGAAGGGGGATGAATGGGTTTTCTCGGTCAGGGATAACGGAATAGGGATAGCCCCGGAATTCTTCGGGCGCCTTTTTCAGATATTCCAGCGGGGACATCCGGCAAGCGAATATGCCGGGACTGGCATCGGCCTTGCGACATGCAAGAAAATCGTGGAGCGCCACGGAGTAAAAATCTGGGCTGAATCGGTGGAGGGTAAGGGCTCCACATTCTATTTCACGATACCAATGAGAAATTAAAAGAGATATGCGCCGGTCGGGAATCGAACCCGAGTTTAAGCGTTGGCAACGCTCAGTGATAACCGCTACACTACCGGCGCGAACCGATGTACCCCTTCAGGGTAACCCTCTAAACACCCTAATCCGTATTAATAGTTTTTCTAATTGGAATCAGGTCTCAACAGGCACTTGCTAACTGAAGTCCGAAGATTGTCTTGATGGATTAATATCTGAGGCACAGCGCTCAGGGATTATCCGGCAATCCGCCCGGTGAAATCAGTTCGATACCCCTGGGGCTGATATCATAGGTAAGAAGCTGGATAGGTGTCCTGGTATTCCTCATCTTTACTATGTCCATGACCCTTTCCCTGCGGTCTGTATAAGGGTTCTCCCTTTTCAGGAGATGGATCGCGCCATAGGCTGAGAAGAGTGCCGTGTCATTGAATTCCTTGGATGTGATGCTATCGAGCACTACCATGGCTGTAATGCCCATATGAGCCAGGCTGTGGACAAGAAGATCGAACCTGTCCCTGAACTCAAACGGCTTCAGGTTGGCTGTATGGCTTCCAAGGCTGTCTATAATGAGCACCTTTGTCCCTTCAGGCAAATGCTCTGTCAGCTCGGAGAAGTTGCCTTTTACAGCTTCCATGCTGATGCTTAATGCCGTTTTTATCTCTGCTACCCTGTTGCCTGCAAGCTCTATGAACTTCAGCAGGTTTTTCTTTTCAAAAGCTTCGAAATCCCACCCGAAGGATTTCCCCTGAAGACGCAGGTCACTGGCATTCTCCTCTGAAGAGATATAAGCCGTTCTTATTCCCTGGGAACAGCAGACATTTGCGAACTGGAGCCCGAAAATGGTCTTGCCTGTGCCGGGGTCGCCTGTGACGAGAATAGTTTTACCGGATGGGAACCCGCCTATGGTTTTATCGAGGTCTGATATCCCGGTTTTGATTCTGTCCATTGTTTTTATGATACCTCCGTGAATTTAGTGATTACCTTGATAACGCCGTTGATTTACATTAATCTCGAACATGCAGGTCTGAGAGCCGTTGGCAATGCTGGATTTCTGTTCCACCATTCCTTTCAGCGAAGTCCATGTGAAGCTGCGCATCACAATTGTGCGGCAGATAAGGCAGAATATCGGATTACCGCTCGCTTCGCCTTTCCAGGGGCAGTTCAATAACTCAAAGCTTCTCTTTGCCCCACCGGGCATAGTCCTGGTTTTGATGCCAAGATTGGAAAAGAGCCCTGCAATCCATAACATGAAAACATCAAAAACATTGTATGTGCCATCATCGAAGTACAGGTTTAGCTGTTTCGTTTTCTCTTCGAACCTTGGTCTGATGTTCCTCTCAAATCGCATTGCAAAATTTTTCACAAGAATGTTCCTCACCTGGGAAGGGATATTCGATGCGAACACAGGCAGGGCGCTTATAATAAAGCCGTACAGTTCAGCCCTGGCTTTTTCTTTTAACAGTTCCTCCGTTTTCTTGCGTTCTGTGATGTCCTCTACCATGCCGATACTGAACTGTGGCTTACCGCCGTCGCCGCGCACAAGAGAGGAAGTCAGACGAACCCAGATGAGGCTGCCATTCTTTTTGATATACCGCTTCTCCATCTGGTAATAATCGCGTTTTCCTGCTACCAGTTCCTTGAAAAGACTCAAATTGTCTGATATATCATCAGGGTGGGTAAAATCCGTGAATGCCATTTCTCTAAGCTCCTCTCCGCTGTAGCCCAGCATCTCATGCAAAGCCGGATTGCTCACTATGGCGTGACCATCCGTATTCACAAGCACCATTCCAATGGCAGCCTCTTCAAATATCGCCCGGAAGCGCGCCTCGCTTTCCCACACAGCAGCCTCAGCCATCTTGCGCACTAACGCATTTACAAAAATCTCACCAACTATTTTCAGCAGTGCTGTCAGGTCTTCAGACCACGTTAATTCTCTTTGCACTGATGTGAAGCCAAGATATCCTAAAAGAACTCCACCGTATATTATGGGGACTTCGATGATCGATTTAACTGATGCTTTTTGTAACGCCGCTATTTCAACACCTGCCTCAGGCGGGAGGTCGGATATCCGGGGAACATAAATTGTTTCATGTCTCCTCATTTTCTCTACAAACCAGGGGAAGGACTCAAATAGAACCCCCTTAAGTCTTTGGACCATCGGATATTTTTTATCCGCACACCACTCATAAACATTATCAATCCTTGTTCCATCTTCCGAAACCAGAATAACATAACTGCGGTCAACTCCGGCAAACTCCCCGATCTTCTTTAGCGCGTTGTTGATCTCTCCATCGATTTCATCCGACGCTATATTGATGAAATTTGTTGATATGCTCGTTATGAGTTTTTCAAATTCAAGCCGGTACTGCAGCGCTTTCTCCGCCCGTTTGCGCTCTGTGATATCCTTTATAGTCCCCATGCTCGCAGTCCTGCCGCGATACGTTATAAGCCCTACGTTCACGTTTGTGGTGATTCTTGTCCCGTCTTTATGCAATACGTTGAGTTCATATTCTTTAGGAACATTTTCCCCAGCCAGCCTTCTTGAATAGTTATCTATAACCCTTTCCTGATCTTCAAGCGCAACAAAATCAAGGAAATCCCTGCCAAGAACTTCTTCCACCGAGTAGCCAGCCGTTATTGCAAACGACTCATTGACAAATTGCAGTTTACCATCCTGGATAATAAAGATGCCCTCCTGCATATTATCGATTAACATGCGGTATTTTTCCTAAGACTGCTGCAGCGCTTCCTCCGCCCGCTTGCGCTCTGTGATGTCCCGGATAACGCTGAGGACGAGTTTTCTACAGCCTGATTCGATAATGCGGGCATGTGTTTCTACAGGAAGTGTAGAATTATCTTTGCGAAGATGTACCGACTCAAAGGTGCCTTCGCCATCTTTTATCAACTTTTTAATCCTGGGTTCGATGAGCCTGGCATATTCCGGAGTAACAATCTCATGAAGGTTCATGCCCACCATTTCTTCTTTACTGAAACCGCGAGATATATAAGCTCCTTTGTTCAGATAAATAAAATTCCCGTCAAGATCATGTACAAATATCGAGTCTGTGGCATCGTCCAGAAGCTGCGCTTTTATCCTTAATTCCTCTTCTGTCTGTTTGCGCTCAGTGATGTCACGCGCTACAGCAATCATATAATTAACATTCCCAATAACTACATAATTGACGTTTATCTCCACAGGAAATATCGTGCCATCTTTACGCCTGTGCTGGCCTTCTAAAATTATGTTCCTTCTTTTCCGGATATCCTTAACATGCTCTTTCCAGGAAAAATTATCCGGTATAGTAGCTTCAAAATCAAAAACCCGCATATTGAGGAGTTCTTCCCGTTTATATCCAAGATTGATACATGCTTTATCATTAGCATCCAGAACACGCCCCGTCTCAGGATCGCTAACAAAAAAGGCATCGTTTGACTGATCTATCAGACTGCGGAATAGTCGTAATTTCTCCTCCGAGTCTCTCAGCGCCTTCTCAGCTTTCCTGTACTCGACTTTCTCCACAGCTTCGCGCAGTGCCCGGTTCACAGCCGGAGCAAGGCGGGACATGCGGTCCTTAAGGACATAATCGGTCGCGCCGCTCTTAAGCGACTCTATAGCAAAGTCTTCACCGATTGTTCCTGAGACGAAGATGAAAGGTACATCAGGGAGTTTTTCATTTGAAATTCGGAGTGCAGAGCGTCCATCGAACGCCGGAAGCGTGTAATCAGCCAGTATGAGGTCCGGCGCAAAGTCCTCAAGGCTTTTCTCAAAAGCCTCTCTTGTTTCCACGCATCTTGACTCGAAAGTGATGTTCCCCTTGCGAAGTTCGTGTTTCATCAACTCGGCATCTGTATCATCATCTTCAAGTATCAGTATGCGAAGTTGTTTGTTCATAAATTATTTTCAGGACACTCTGGTGGCTCCGGTAATATGGTTCACAGCGGCTGTTTATTTAATAACATCCAGTACATTCCCAGTTGTGCAACTGCCTGGATGAACTTATCAAAGTCCACCGGCTTGACGATGTAGCTGTTGACACCGAATTTATAACTCTCCACCAGGTCCCGCTCTTCATGGGAAGAGGTCAGTACCACGATCGGTATCGTCTTTGTCCGCTCGTCGGACTTAACCTTACGCAGGACTTCCAGCCCGTCCACCTTGGGAAGCTTCAGGTCAAGGAATATCACTTTCGGTTTGTTCCCTATGTTCCGCCCGGCATAAGCACCGTTGCCAAAAATAAATTCAAGTGCTTCCGCCCCGTCTTTCACCAGATGTATCTTGTTAGCAAGATTATGTTTTCTCAACGCCCTGAGCGCAAGCTCGGCATCGTTCGGATTGTCTTCAACTAACAGTATTTCAACTTCACTTATATTGGTCATATTTTTGTTCCTCCGTCTAAAAGTGTGAAATAAAATGTTGCGCCTTCGTTAACTTTTCCTTCAGCCCATACCCGTCCGCCGTGCCTGTGGATGATGCGCTGCACCAGGGCCAGTCCTACACCTGTCCCTTCGAATTCCTCTGCGCTGTGCAGTCTCTGGAAAACCCCGAATAATTTATTCAGATACTGCATATCGAACCCGACGCCGTTGTCTTTAACATAATAGATATATTCATTCCCTTCAGTCCTGCCGCCGATCTCGATAACACCATTCTCTTTCGGTCTTGTGAATTTAATGGAGTTGGAGATAAGATTCACAAAAACCTGGCGGATCATCGACAGGTCGCCGTGGGCAGATGGGAGTGTTTTTATATCAAGTTGTATTGTGCGTTCGGGTGCGGCGGCTTTAAGTTCATCGAACACATCTTTTGCGAGTTTAGCCATATCTATTTCAGATATATCCATCTGTTTGCGACCCAGACGGGACAGGGCGAGAAGATCCTCAATAAGCTGCCCCATTTTCTGTGTATTATCCCGGATAATTTTCAAATACCGTTTGCCTTCATCGTCGAGTTTACCTGTATATTCTTCCAGTATCACGCGGGAGAAGCCGTCTATGGCTCGAAGCGGCGCACGCAGGTCGTGGGAAACGGAGTAGCTGAATGCCTCAAGTTCTTTATTGGCAGCCTCAAGCTGCGTTGTCCTTTTGATGAGTTCCTTCTCTGCTCGCTTGCGTTCTTCCAGCCGCTGCTTAGCCTCTTCGTACAACCGGGCATTCTCTTCGCTTCTATGGACGAGTTCGTGCGATGCGTTGCGCACGAATGCGAACAACGAACCGTAAAGAATAAGGAAGCCTATACCGATGCTGCTCCAGACAAAGCTTCGTATCTTAGCCAGTCCCGGCTCAAGTACGCTCATATCGTGGTATATCTCGTAAGCGCCTGCTATCTGCCGGGAGTCGGCGGGTCGGAGGGGCACAATCACTTCTATCAGCCTGCCGAAGCGCTCACGTTCACCCGCATTCTCCTCTTTTTCCGGGCTTATGATAGTTACGGTCTTCCCTCCCAGAGCCTCTTTGAGGTCTTCATCTGTAGGGTAGCTTTTTCCGACAAGCTCTTTTTCATCCGAGTATATCAGCACCCCGTCGCGGCTCCATATCTTGACCCGGACGATGCGGTCGTTCAGAACGCTCTTGCGAATCAGCGTATCCACCTGTGCGTACCTGGCAGGGTCAAGAGGACCTGATAGATCTGTCTGGTTCAGGTTCGGGTTAAGAATGGTGACGACATGCTCTGCTGCATCCTCACCTGCATGTTCAAGTGCATTGTATTCCATCTGTTGCTGGATGCCCCACGCCAGGGCAATACCGATTACAGCAGTAATAACAAGACTGACAATCGTGAATTTGGTTAAAAGACTGAGTTCCGGCAATTGTTTTATTTTCATCTGTTCGCCTCATTAGCGCCTATCAGTTACTCTAAAAATGCCTCCCCAAAAGTATATTTTTTCCAATCGACATGCAGTCATCCTTTAAGCGCCAGAATACCGTATGACTCACCTGGATATAAACAAAGTTGTGAGGAAAGTGTGAATATCCGCTTTCATATCCACTACGATACCCGCTCAGGGAGTCCATGAGAACTCGCCCGGTAAGGTCAGGACGATTCCCCCGGGGGTAATTGCATATACAATAAGCTGGACAGGCGTCTTTGTATTCCTCATCTTCACAATGTCTATAACCCTCTCCCTTCGTCCTGTGTACGGGTTCTCCCTTTTCTGAAGCTGAATTGCCCCATAGGCTGAGAACAGAGCTACGTCATTGAACTCCTTTGAGATAACGCTGTCAAGAATCACCATGGTCGTAATATTCCTTCTGGAAAGGTTATAGACAAGAAGATCGAACCTGTCCCTGAACTCAAAAGGTGTGAGATTGCCCGCATGGCTTCCAAGACTATCTATGATAAGAACCTGCGTATCTTCAGGCAGATGATTCAAAAGTTCCGTAAAGTTACCCTTTACAGCGTCCATGCCTATACTTAATGCGGTCTCTATCTCCATTGCCCTGTATCCCGCCAGCTCGATGAATTTCAGAATCTCATCCTTCTCGAAATTTTCAAAGTCCCAGCCAAATGAATTCCCCTGGAGCCGAAGGTCACTTGCGCTCTCTTCCGTGGAAATGTATATGGTCTTTTGCCCCTCTTCGCATCTGGCGTTTGCGAACTGAAGCCCGAAAATTGTCTTGCCAGTGCCGGGGTCGCCAGTAAGAAGGATAGTTTTACCAACAGGGAAGCCCTCAATTATCATATCAAGATCCGATATACCTGTCTTGATTCTCTTCATCATTATATTGTTATACCTCTATCTATTTAATCTCGCCCATTCCCGATGACAGGTATATCTCGAAAATACAGGCTTTTGCGCCATTTGCAATGCTGGACTTCTGGCCTGCACTCCCTTTGAGCGATGACCATGTGAAGCTCCTTATCGCTATTGTCCGACATATAAAACAAAATACAGGATTACTGCTGGCATCGCCTTTCCAGGGGCAGTTCAGGAGCATAAGTTGCCCTTTTGGACCTTCGATCGCCGTTCTGTTCCGGACACCCATGTTGGAGAAAAAGTTTCCAAGCCATAGCATGAAAATGTCTATCGTTTCCTGAGTCTGAGTATCACCCAGTCGTTTTATTTCCTCCCCAAACCTGGGTCTCACGTTCTTCTCAAATCGCTCTGCAAAGTTTCTAACAAGGTTATCTCTTACGGAAGATGGGACATTGGAAGCAAAAACTGGAAGGGCGCTTACGATGAAACCATAGAGTTCAGCCCTTGCTCTTTCTTTCAGCATCTCTTCTGCCCTTTTTCGCACGGTGATGTCATGGGCGATGACCTGCATCCCTTGCTTACCTTTATAAGGAAAAGGCATAGCTGCCACCTCCACATCAAGAACAGATCCGTCAAGCCGGATGAACTTTTCTTCAGCAGGCGGTACAACTTCTCCTTTTTCTAACATTTTTCTAATCCGCTCATCAACAAGTTTCCTGGACTCGGGGTGGACGATCTCCGATATCTTTTTCCCGACCAGTTGCCCGGGACCTGCTGCACCGAGAAGTTTTGCTGCGGCAGTATTGGCGAAAACAACTTTACCATGGCTGTGAACAGCGATTGCAATCGGAGAAAGTTCAACAAGCTTGCGGTAGCGTTCCTCGCTCTCCTTGAGAGCTTCCTCATTCCGCTTGCGCTCGGTGATGTCCTGACCTGTACCAGTCATTCGGATCGGCTTTCCTTTATCATCAAAAATCACTTCTCCTGAACTTCGGATAAAGCGTACAGTGCCATCGGGTAATATTATACGGAAATCTAATTCCGGTTCTTTTTTCCCTGAAATTGCCGCAAAGACCCACCTTAGCATCGCTGCCTGATCATCAGGATGAATAAGTTTTTTAAATGATTCTCTTGTAAGCTCGAAAGTATCTGGGGACACGCCGTAAATACGATACATTTCATCAGACCATGTCATCTTGCCTGTTACTATATTTGTATCCCAGCTTCCGATATGGGCTATTCGTTGGGCTTCAGACAACAGGTATTCTTTTGATCGCAATTCTTCTTCAGCATGCTTACGCTCCGTTATATCCCTGAAAATTCCCTGTATTACCTTCTTGCCCGCATATTCAATAGTGCTCCCGGATATATCTACAGGAACTGTTTTGCCGTCTTTTCTCAGCACCCGCACATCATTTAAAGTGGCTGAAACTTTAAAAGCGGCAATGGTTCTTTCAAGCTCTTCTTTTGGATGGATTTGAGCGATGTTCATATTCGAAAGTTCTTCTTTCGTATAGCCCAGAAGTTCTTCCGCTTTCTTATTCACTTCCAACACATTTCCGTTCTTATCAGCGAGTATTATCGCATCGCCAGCGTCGTTCATTAAAGTACGATATTTTTGCTCGGATTCTTTCAGTGCCTTCTCAGTGAGTTTGCGCTCGGTGATGTCTCGGATAATTACGCTGTAATAGGCTTCTTTTTCGATATTCCATATCGCCATGGATATCTCAAGCGGAAATTCACGGCCATCTTTCCTGTACCCGGCGGATTCAATAGTTTTTCCAAAAAAGTCAGACTTACCTGTTGACATAACAAATTCTACCTTTTTCCTGTATCTCTCGGGAATCATGAAACTCGCCGGCTTACCTATCATTTCCTCTTCCGTGTATCCGAATATCGCCTGCGCGCCCTTATTCCACAGGATAAGTCTTCCATTGCTGTCCGCAAGAATAATTGCATCATTTGCCGACTGCACGATGGAACGGAATCTCAATTCTGATTCCATGAATGATTTTTCAGATTGCCTGCGCCTTTCCTCTACTGCGATTGCAGAAGCGATAACGCCCATGAACCTTTTGTCGTGCTCGCCTGGAGAAAAGTCGTTTTGATATACCACGCACAGCGAACCCACATAATCATTACCTAATCTGACAGCCCTGCCAATGTAGGTTTTTAAATTATAAGCCATCACGTTGGGGTCTGTGCGGGCATATCTTGTTTCCGCCAGATTGCGAACGACCAGAACCTCGTCGCTGCCCCTGTTAATGGTGTCATAGCATATGTGCCCTTGCGGTTTATCCAGCGGGTTGTAATCCGGCGGTGTGTTCCATTGTCCCCATGAGCAGAGCATCCCTTTGTCCAGGCGATTATAGAGCGCCGCGGTCGCTCCCATGAGTTCCCCGCAAAGAGCGGTGAGGCGGTTGATGTTCTCAAGCGGATCCGTCCCAAAACTAAGAAAGCATTCGTTCAGCTTTGATAGCCTTTCCTCAGCCCGTTTACGCTCGTTGATGTCTGTATGGACTGAAATCCATACATTTCCATGCTCAGGATGTTGAAAAGCCTTAATGTTTACACTGCACCAGAATTTTGTGCTGTCTTTCCTGACGTTATATATTTCTCCCCTCCATTCACCCTTTTCAGTCAGGACTTTCGAGATCTCTTCCGCAACATCTTGCGGGTTTTTCTCAGTGGGGGCATTGATAACCGATACATGGATTCCAATCATGCCCCCGGGTTCGTAACCGAACATCTGCTCAAACCTGGGATTCGCATAGACAATAATGCCGTCGCTTGCTCGAATGAGATTAACTCCCTCTGCCATGATTTCGAAAATCTGGCTCTGAAGCCGTATCCTGTCCTCCGCCTGCACGGATTCTGTGATGGTGGCAAGAACCAGCCCTGCCCGCCTGCCATTAAAGTCCAGCGTGTGTGATACTATTTTCACGTATATAATATTTCCATCTTTTTTCCTGTGCCGCCACACTTCCGCATCATCAAGCCCTGCTGATGTCATAGATACATTTTCCAAAAGTGCCGGGATATCTTCAGGCGGGCGGATGTCCTTTATAGTCATGGACAGGAATTCATCCCGGGAATATCCATAATGGTAGCAGGCAGCATCATTGACAGCAAGAAAAGAAAGTGTCTCAAGGTCATATATCCATATGGGGTGCGGATTGCTTTCGAACAGGAGCCTGTACTGCTCGCCAGAATCACGAAGCTTTTTATTTTTTTGATTGCGCTGTGCCGGGATTTTTGGACCGGTTTTTATAACTCTTTGTCCCCCCTTATTGTCATATCCGGAACCACAAAGAGATAATTAGAATGCTTCGAACTGCTCTTATTCGCCTTTCCTGTTTTTGACCGACAACAGCCGTTTTTAAGGCACATGTTACCTTCAATATCTTTTAGTTTATGAATTATTAAATCCTCTCTCCGGTTAAATGTTAGTTTGGTACTTAAACCTTCTGCGACGTCTCAATTTCAGGAATTTTTTTATTCTATGCCAGGTTGATGATATCCACCAGAGTTCTCGTCTTGTCATCGAGCTCATGCAGTTTTCTGTGAACCTGTATCTTTCCTTCTTTATCCACAACTGCATGCACGGCTTTTAATTGCTCCAGCAATCGCATAGCTTCTTCCATCTTTTGTACGGTTCAATCCTTGAACTTCACATCCTTTACAGACCTTGTGTTAATCAGATCCTTTTTCTCAAGCCATCCACGCCTTGCTACGTTTACCCCGAATTCCATCAGTCCGAGCTGCTCTGTGCTGTGGGCATCGGTGTCGATTGTTAATTTTACCCACTTGTTCTTTGCCCTCCTTGCGTTAACATCGTTAAGGTCAAGCCTGCTGGGATAAGCATTGATCTCAAGGACCGTGTTGGTGCTTGCTGCTGCGTCAAGCAGCGCATCCATATCCACATCATAAGCCTCCCGCTCGCCGATCAGCCTTCCGGTGGGATGCGCTATTATGTCCACATGCTCATTTTCCATTGCAGCTATCAGCCTGCCTGTTATCTCCCTCCTTGTCTGCCTCTGCCCGACATGCAGCGCAGCCATGACAACATCGCACTGACTGAGGATGCTGTCCGGGAAATCAATGCTGGCATCGGCTTTTATATCCACTTCCGTGCCTGTAAAAACATGGAAATCCGAGATCTTATCATTCAGTTTACCAATTTCTTTTATCTGCTCAAGCAGCCGTTCCTCGCTCAAGCCGTGCGCCACGCCCAGTGACCTTGAATGGTCTGTTATTGCAATATATTCGTATCCCAGCCGTTTTGCAGCTTCGACCATCTCAGGAAGCGGATTTATTCCCTCGCTCCAGTCCGTATGTACGTGAAAGTCCCCCTTTATGTCCTTTTGCTCGACCAGTTCCGGTAGTTTTCCTGAAAGCGCAGCTTCGATCTCGCCGGTATCCTCCCTTATTTCCGGGGGGATCGGCAGAAGTCCGAGCTTACTATACACCTCGTCATCGCTCTTGCAGTATATTTTCCTGCCTGTTGCGACTTCCTCAAGGTCGTATTCGGAGAGCTTCAGGCCCTTTAGCCTTGCTATGTCCCGCAGTTTTATGTTATGCTCTTTTGAGCCTGTGAAGTACTGCAGGGATGTCCCTAATGACTTTTCTTCTATTATGCGCAGGTCAACCTGTATCGCATCCCTGGTAACAATAGTGGCTTTCGTGACACCCTGTCCAAGTATTTTCTTCACCTGGGGTAAATGCACAAAAGCCTCGATGGCAGTCCCGGGGTCGTCCGAGGTGGCGAGGATATCAATATCTCCCACGGTTTCCTTTTTCCTTCGCAGGCTTCCTGCAGGCTCGATCCTGTCTATGACCCCGGATTTTTTCAGGAACTCCATTATTTTCCTTGCAAGGGGAAGGGCCGTACCCAGTGGAATCCTGGTGCTCCTCTGCCTGTACCTTTCAATGGCGCTAAGGATATTCTCTTCCTTTTTTGCCCCAAAGCCTTCAAGCCTTCTTATCCTGTGCTGTTTTGCAGCTTTTTCGAGGTCATCTTCGCTTTTTACTCCAAGCTTCTCATACAGCAACTGTGCAGTTTTGGGTCCCACGCCAGGGATTTTTAACAGCTCATGAAGCTCCACAGGCAAATGCATCAATAACTCCTTGTACTGCTCTATTTTACCTGTTTTCAGGTACTCCTCGATTTTTTCTGCGATGGATTCCCCGACACCAGGTATTTCCGTTAGCTTTCCCCTGGCGGCTACCTCTTCGATATCCTCAGTCATGCCTTCGATGGCTCGTGCGGCCTTTGCGTAGGCTCTGACTTTAAATATGTTCTCCCCTTTTAGTTCCAGAAGTTCGCTGATGTCATATAGGACCCCCGCTACCTCAGCGTTTCTCATATAATTTTAATTGGGGCAGGGAATTAAAAGGCTTTGCTAAGGTCAGAGTCCTGACAGAGTAAAATATCGCTGCGAAGTTGGCTATGAACTTAATTCATAGATAACAATGGAAAAGAGCAGCAAAATGGACATTAACAACGAACTATAGATCAACGCCGGAGTTTAACTTCAGTATACGTTATCAGTAGCAGCATATAGTGAAATATAGTGAACTCACCGCAAAGGATGCAAAGTTCGCAAAGATTTTTGCTGCCATGCTTTGCGCTCTTTGAGGTGATTTACCTGCCAGGCTCAAAATCCTGGTATAGAGGTTTTGCAGGATATCATCCTGAAAAACCCCTCGCATCAGCATGAGAGAGGAATAACCTTTCCCATTGATTCAATGCCAAGATTCTCTCGTGCTTCTTCTATATGGTCCAGCAGTACCATGGATGCCTTGTTCGGGTCAAGCTCCAAAATGAACTTCGCTCCGAAGAGTTCCTCAGCTTTCTGTGTAAGCAGGGAAACTACAGCCTGGCTTCCAAGCACGGGGGGTGCTACACCCAGGTGAACCGTAATACCGAGCGCTACAGCCCCAGTCCCTATTGCGGCGGCTTTTTCCGTCACCCATTCTGCGGCCGAGGCGGCGAACGGGAGGTCTTTTATACGTACCCCAAGCGTCTCAGCCAGCGCCGAGATCAGGATGAGCACACGCGCATTGTCCACGCAGCTTCCGAAATGCCATACAGGGGGAAGCGGGCCGTCAATACCTGAGGCTTCACCGAGCGCGGCAAGGAATTTCTTTAACCCGGCGCCTGCATACTTTTCGGTTGCATCGGTCGCTAAAAGCCCTTCCCTTGCACATGCCTGTGCTGCACAGCCTGTGGCTACTATGAGCACATTATGCGCAAGAAGCTCTTTTGCTATTATCGCATGGTTCGCGCTGGCTTTCGGGCTGGTACATCCGGAAAAAAGGACGATCCCGTAGATATCCCCTGCAGTGATGCTATCGATCAGCGGTTTCAGCGGATTGCCGGGGTTTAACCTTGAAAGTGCGTCAAGACATCCTTCGGCAGAGAAGCCGGCCATGAGTTCCCTTGGTTCTACATCAGGCAGGAAGATGTCCCTGCCCCTGTTCGGGAAGTTCTCTATCGCTGCTTCCAGTATCCTTCTTGCTATCTCGTTCGCGCGTTCTTCCTCAAAGGGTATATGCTCGGCGTTCGTGAATCTCCCCTCTTTCATGGTAGATATGAGCTTTGTATGGAATTTCCAGGCAACGTTCTGTACATTGGGGAATATGCACTGCACATCCATGACGAATGCCTCTACAAGTCCTGTCGTGATAATCAGTTCCTGCTCAAGGTTGCCGCCTGCCAGCGGGATGCCGTGCCTTACCAGCATATCGTTCCCCGAACAGCAGCAGCCCACGATATTAATCCCCTCTGCCCCGGCACGTCTGGCTTTATCCAGAAGCTCCTCATCTTCGGAGAGTTCAACGATCTTTTCAGAGAGGAGCTGGATATGCCCGTGTATTACCACGTTCACTTTTTTCTCCTCAAGCACATTGATCCCTATTTTTGAGATGACTGGCTTCGGTACGCCGAATATCACATCCTGAAGCTCTGAACTTATTACGAGTGATGCGATATCGGCAAGACCCAGCCTGATAGCATGCAAAATAAGAGATGTGGGGTCAGCCATCGTACCCATCGAGGTCTCGTGCCCTTCCTCCAGCAGTTCGTGCCCGACCGATTTTGGGATAACACCGAGATCGAAGAGAGTTCTATCCAGAGGGCAGTATGATGTTGCAAACCTCATATAATCCTCATTTCCCAGGATATCCAGAAGCGCGCTCTGGCCGACATTATTTGCAATCCCTTCAATGGAGTTTTCCCCATTAAGATTTATTTTTGAGGAGATCGCTTTTAGTTTTTGGGTGTCCTTTATACTGTACGGTGTCTTATGCTGCGCAGTTTTAAGGAGCATCAGAGCCACATGCTTTGCGTGGGAAGCATGCGCCGCAGTACCTCTGGCTACCATCATAAGCAAATTCCTGGCAGCTATGGTATCTGCGCTTGCACCGCATGTTCCTTTGCTTATCTTATAAGGCTTTGACAGGTCCTCCTGCCGTATCTTGCATGGGCCCATGGCGCATTGCTTGCAGCATAGACCCTGCGACCCGAAGGAACATCTTTTATCAATGCAGACTGATGAGCCGCTGTACTTGGACTGTCTCTGGAAAACAGTATCAATGCCGAGGCTCTCGGCGTGTTTTACCATTTCAGAAGTTTCACGATCCAGGACACGTCTCGAACCCGGTGTACCTTTTTCAGGCACCTGTCTCACAAAAGGCTCTTCATCTTCTGTTGACTCGGGTTTTTCTTTAGGTATCCAATCTTTATCAGCCATTGATCATACCTCCTGACAGACTGGATTTCTGTTTAATATAGATATACAACTACCACATATATTTCAAACGGTATGGAAAATTGAACAGGTATTAAAAAATTATAAAACTATTAAAACTTTTCAATCAGTTTAAAATAAAAAGAAAAGCCTGCCGCTACGTTCGTTTTTTAGTCCCCGGCCCCGGAGGTTTAAATGCAGGCAGGCCGGGTGGGATAACCCGCCCGGGATTCATAGCCGCTTATTTTGAGAAAATGACCTGTACTTTGTCGCTCCCCAGCTTTGTTACCTTCAGGTCTTCTTTATAGTATTTGCCAACTCCTTTTATAAGCCCGACAAGGACATCTATTAATCCCCTGTTGGATTTGTATTTCATGATAAGGGTCTTGTCGTCTTTCCATTCATATTCGAATCTGGGTGGATGGGCATTCGGTATGTTCGCTGTTACAAGAGCATGGACATCATCCATTTTCTTGAGGAATTCCCTAGCAGAATGCGGTCCTTTGTAATAGGTACCGTATATCTTTGGGGCATAGACATTAACCCAGTAATCCCCAAAGGCATCTGCCGCCTGGGCAGGGGTAATATTCAGCACCTTGCATAACGATTCTATGAGTTTCAATACTTTACCATCTTCAACGTTCTGCAGGGGCATGAAGAAAGACTTTCTGCTCATTCCGGCTTTATCGAGGGAATCTTCCCATTTATCGTTTCCAAAACTGCTCTTTACCAAATCACCTAAACATTGTACTATAGCGCCCTTCATTATTATCTCTCCTTAATTTATTGGCACTATTATACAAAATACACATATATATATTTCAAACGGTTTAAAAAAGTTTAATGGTGTTAAAAAATTATAATGAGATTATAAAATTATAATTTATTTAGACAGTATATTTGTACAGGCTGCGGACTAAGACCGCCCCATCAGGTAATAATATAGCGCGATATAAACGGCAAGCAATATGAGGGTGAACAGCAGGCTTTTTATCCAGTTCTTATTCCACCTTGCTCCGAAAAACAGCCCTGTAACAAATCCGATGATGTGAGATACATAGGCTACATTCCCTATCGCCCCATCACGGATAGCGATTATATTGAAAATAAAAAACAACAGCACCAGAGGTCCGATAGGAGAGAGGAACTGGAACGAAAAACCGGGCTGGCGGACGAGCAGCACGGCAGCCATGATCGCAAATATGGCGGCGGATGCGCCCACCATGCTCGCGCCCGGGTAGAAGGGTATGCTTAGAACGAACGAAATTATGCCGCCTGTAAAGAATACTGCGGCTGTACGCTGCGCCCCTACCTCATCCTCAAGGATATGACCGAAAATGTAGAGAAAAAGCATATTGCCAAGAAGATGGACGAGGTTCGCGTGAACGAAGATGCCTGTTAACAGGGTGTAATAGCCACCATGGAAAAGTGCATACTCGCTGAAGGCTAAACCAGTGCCGCCAGGCGTGCTCCATGCATACAGGCTGAAGGCAAAGCACAGCAGTATTAAGAGTTCTGTCAGCTTCATAGTGATCTTAGCAGTTCCCTTGTATGCTCTGCGACCTGTCCGGCATCCATGTGGACTCTGGACGTGCCGCTATCCATAGCCGCCTGCGCCACGGCAGCCGCTACCGACGGTGCAACCCGCGGATCAAAGATACCCGGTATGATCATATCCTCCGTCGGCTCATCAACAAGCGATGCCAGTGCGTTTGCAGCAGCAAGTTTCATCTCTTCGTTGATATCCCTTGCTCTTACATCCAGCGCACCCCTGAATATGCCCGGAAAGCCGAGCGCGTTGTTGAGCTGGTTATGGCAGTCCGAGCGTCCAGTCCCGGCGATGCGTGCGCCTGCCCGCTTTGCCTCCTCAGGCATGATCTCAGGTACCGGGTTCGCGAGAGGGAAAACGATAGCATCGTGAGCCATGGAGCGTACCATATCCTGTGAGACTATCCTGCCAATGGACAGGCCGATAAAAACATCAGCGCCTTTCATTGCGTCAGCCAGCGTCCCTTCTTCGCTGTTCTTATTCGTGAGCTCTGCAAGTTCCTGTTTATAGGGATTAAGCCCGCTCCTGCCTCTGTAAATAATGCCCCTGGTATCGCATACAAGCATATCCCTGACACCTTTATCAAGCAGGAGTTTGGCTGTTGCAGTGCCGGCGGCACCCGCCCCGCTGATTACGACTTTTATCTCATCGAACTTTTTGCCGACAACCTTCAGGGCGTTGATCAATCCGGCAAGAGCTGCTATCGCAGCCCCATGCTGGTCGTCATGGAACACCGGGATATCAAGTAATTTTTTTAATCGCGCTTCAATCTCAAAACACCGCGGTGCGCCTATGTCCTCAAGGTTGATGCCGCCAAAAGAAGGAGATATGTTCTTTACAGTATTGATTATCTCCTCAGTATCTTTCGTATCAAGACAAATGGGGAAGGCATCAACGCCTCCGAAGATTTTGAAAAGCATTGCTTTCCCTTCCATCACCGGCATTGCGGCAAGGGGGCCTAGATCTCCGAGCCCGAGTACGGATGAGCCGTCGCTGACCACAGCTACGAAGTTCCCTTTTGAGGTGTAGCGGTAGACATCATCCCTGTTTTTCCATATCCGCAGGCACGGCTCTGCAACGCCGGGAGTATAGGCGAGGCTCAGCTCTTCTTTTGTCGTTACGCTGACCTTGCTTTTTAGCGCTATTTTTCCTTTGTGTTTTTCATGGAACCGGAGCGACTGTTCAAATATTGATTCTTTCATCGACTACTCCTTCAAAGCCTCTTCTACCGCCTCTTTATGCAACTCCGCCGCTTTATGTATTCCGCCTTTGATGCCCCGGAGAGCCCTGCACGGGTATTGCTGCACCAGCAGCCCTGCTTTTGCAGGCGCATCTTTTGTGCTTGTTCCCGCAAGAGCTTCTGCCATATGCCAGGTACTCCCGCACGGTGCGCCGCGGACAACCTCTACGTTTGAGATAATGCCGCCTTTTGTGGTTATTTTTACCTGCGGTTTCCCGAAGCATGATGCAAACTTGTCCACGATATTGCTGCCGCATTTTTCTATATTGCAGCATATTTCATGGACTTCGATATGCATATTATATTTTTCCGACAGGTCTGATAGCATAGATTGTCCGCCTGCCCTCGATACGCCGCCTGCGATAATTACGGCTTTTGCCCCGTTCTCCCCTGCGAGGCGGACGATCTCCGGCGTCAGGTCCGCATGAAGCGTGTAGGCTATGACAATATCGCTTGAGAACACGTTTTTATCAAGATTCAGGGCGTCCACAAAATCGCCGGGTTCCTCGATGAAATCAGGAAGTGATTCCGGAAGCTCGATAGATGAAACACTGAACTCCGGATTCTTTTTAATGTTCTCGATGAGGCGCAATCCGTATTTTCCTCTTGTAATAACGCCGATGGATATCATTAATTCATAATTGTCGGTTTAGTATTTTGGTGTTGCGGAAGGAAATTTGGACTCAATATAACTCAATATTCTACTGATCTGTTGGGGTAATATAAAGCTCCTCACCGCAAAGGACGCAAAGAACGCAAAGAGTAGCAGTAAAAATCTTTGCTCCCTTTGCGCTCCTTGCAGTGATTGAAGTTGATTCACATTCTGGAAAAACCCCGGAGGGTTAGCCGGACATTCAGCTTAATCTCTGTGGTGGTTAAAATCTGATATCGTCAAGCACGCAACAAGGAACTTAAATAATATATTGGTATTTTAGTGTTACTCTAATTACAATTAAATATTTATGGGTGCTACTATGAGGAGAGCAATTGGTTGATGGTGGCAGGCCTCATTATTATGAAAAATGATATTACAATCCACTACCCTGCCATCACAACTGCATTTACTAAGTTTTCAGGTAATGAACCTAAACTTAATAAAGGTTTGTAAACTATAAATGAACGTGATGACCCACGTTATTCTGTCCTCAAATTCCCTGGCCGGGAAAACAATCGTCCTCGGCATTACAGGCAGCATCGCGGCTGTAAAATGCGTGGAGCTTGCGCGCGAACTTATGAGGCATGGAGCAAGCGTGCATGCGGTGATGACGAAGGAGGCGCAGAAGATAATCCACCCGGAGGCGATGCGATATGCCACGGGCAATCCCGTGATCACGGAGATAACAGGATGCGTGGAGCATGTGGAATTCTGCGGCGTGGGAGGAAAAGCGCATTTTTTGCTGGTAGCGCCGTGCACGGCGAACACTATCGGAAAAATCGCGCATGGTATCGATGATACGCCTGTTACGACTTTTGCCACGACGGCTTTCGGCTCGGATATCCCGATCATGATAGTCCCGGCGATGCATGAGTCCATGTACAATCATCCCATTGTTATAGAGAACATCGGAAAGCTCACGGAACTGGGGGTTGAATTCGTAAATCCCGTTGTCGAAGAAGGCGCAGCCAAGATAGCGGGCAAAGAGGAGATCGTACTGAGGGTGGAGAGGGCGCTTGGAGGGAAAAAATTGGCTGGCAAACGCATACTTATTACAGGTGGCGCAACTGCTGAAGCGGTTGACCCCATTCGGCTTCTTACCAATCGAGCATCGGGAAAAACCGGGATAGAGCTTGCGCTTGAAGCATTCAGGAGAGGCGCGGATGCGACGCTTGTGCACAGGGGATGCATCGGTATCCAGGGAATATGCGAGTTCAATGTAGAGAGCGCGCAGGATATGGCAGAGACAGTACTTGGGGAATTAAGCAAAGGATATGATATTTTCATAAGCGCGGCCGCCATTTCCGATTTCACGGTCACGCCCGCCGCGGAGAAGATAAAGTCGGGCAAGGTGGTCACCCTGACGCTCCGACCTGCGCCGAAACTTATAAGGCAGGCGCGCCAGAAGTATCCCCGGCTCAGGATCATCGGTTTTAAAGCGGAAACTAACGTAACAGAAGACGAACTTATTAAACGGGCGCGCGAGTCGATGGAGAAATCGAATCTCAGCATGGTAGTGGCTAACGACGTATCAAAAGGCGGGATGGGGACAGAGGAGAACGATGTTTATATTATCGATAGCGACGTAAAGCATATCAGCGGCACCAAGCGATATATAGCGGCAGAAATCATGGATAAAATCGAGGCGATGTTTTAACGATGAAGATCGTTACAATCGAACCCTGTTATACTAAAGGGGATGAGGACCTGTTCAGCGGGGAGGCTGAGCTCGGGAGCATAAAAATAACCGTGCAGGCTGTCGAAGAGCTTAAAAAATATTTCGAGAGCGTGCAGGTGACGCCTGATAACGAGATGCTCGTGCTTACGAACTCGCCTGTGGAGAAGGTAATAATATTCGATAGCGGGCGCGCCATAATCAGGCGCATCGCGGGTAAGGAGCTTGCGATGGAGCGGTTTGAGATGCTGGAGAAGGTGCTCGGGGGATAGAAGGGATAAAAAAATCGTATATAATGTATCATAATATATCAAAATTCCAGCATAAATTTTATAACTAAAGGAACGGGTACGTCAAGCAAGGGAAAATTCTAAGCTAAGTCACATAAATAGAGTTATATTTTCTTAAGAAATTCCTTGCAGCATTTGTCATTACATCTATTGAAGCATGGCAACGATCGACACTGACTGCCGAATAAATTTCAAGATAGCGTTAAGTTTAAATATAAGAGCTTATAATTGCCCAGTCGGAGATGGTTTGCAGAGACGTAATTGATTATATAACTCCAACAAGTCTCTTAAAGAGATAGATTTAATAAACAAGGATAATGACGAGATTAAACCACATATACGGGGAGATTATTGTATATCTTTTCAAAAATTTAGCTGAATCATCTGTATTAAAGTACTAAGTTGACAGGATATATTTATGAATAGAGTAAAAACGTTATTCGGAATTATAATTGGTTTAGCAGTTTTAACCGGAACGGTGGCAGCAGAACGACCAACAGTGATAATCACATTCGATGATGGGTGGTTAAATGTTTCAGAAAAGGCATATCCGATAATGCAAAACAACAGTCAGAAAGGTGTAGCTTTCGTCTACATTACACCGATTATAGGCGGATACCCAGCTTTCATGCAACAGTCCCAATTAAATACATTATATGGGGCGGGATGGGATATATCAAGTCATACATATTCGCATACAAATCTAACGACGGTCAATAGCACAACGTTAAATTACGAGCTGAGTGCGAGCTATGATTGGCTGAATACAAACGGATATTCAAGAAGTGCGATGTTTTTAGCTTACCCCGAAGGGTCGTACAACGCAGCCGTCATAGCAGCAGTGCAGGCAAACTATTATGTGGCCGCAAGAACCGTTGATCCCCCGGATACCAATTATCCAAATTATAATTTGACCAGTCCTGATGTTTACATGCTCAAAGCATACGAAACTGTTGGCGGTATTGGACCTGGTACAGATAATGATAGTACAGTTATAGATCAAATCAATAGTTCAATCAAAGCTAATGGATTATTGATATTAGCATTTCATAAAATAGTAGATAATCTATCCGCTAATGTATCTGATGCAGAAACCGAATTTAAAACAACAGACTTTCAGAATGTCAGCAATTATTTGAAAAGTAGAAGTTCTGATGTTGATGTACGTACACTATCAGACTATTTCGGAGCAGTACCTTTACCGAGATACATGCCGCCAACCCCAATAAATACAACGTTGGATGGAAGTAAGAATCTTACATGGGCAGCAGGAGTTGGAAATGGAACCGATTATTTCAACTACAATGTGAATGGCACATGGTATAATAAATCTAATACAACATTTTACGATTTGACTGAATTAAGTCCAGGTACTTATACTGTAAAAGTATATGCGGTGAACTCGACGAACGGTAGAACCGTAAATAGCACACCTTTAACTTTGAATGGTATTGTATCAGCAACGCCAACGCCAACATTGACCCCAACACCAACGCCAACACCAACATTGACCCCAACACCAACATCGTCACCTAAAGCAGTAGGAAGTAGCAGCGGAAGTAGCAGCGGAAGTAGCAGCGGAAGTAGCAGCGGAAGTAGCAGTGGAGGTAGCAGCGGCGGTGGCGGCGGAGGTGGTGGTGGCGGAGCATCCGGTGAGAATTTCTCAAATATTATAGTGAAAGAGAAATATGACAAGGATATCTACATAAACAAGGTTACACAATATGCATTCACTCAATCTGAAAATCCCATAATATATGTTAATATAACAGGCAATGTCAATGAAGGAGAGGTCAATACTGCAGTAGAAGTGCTTAGAGATGCGTCATCCTTAGTAAAAGACCCTGCGCCGGGTAAGGTAAATGTGAATGTAAACATATGGGTCGGATTGTCTGGTTTTGCTAATCCTAATAATATAAAAGAGGCAGTAATCAGATTCAGGGTTGATAACTCATGGTTCAGCAGTAACAACATTAAAAACAGTAGTATAAAGATGGTAAGGTGGGATGGAGGTAAATGGAACCCTCTTGAAACGTCAGAAAAAACGAAAGACAATAAATATACTTACTTCGAAGCAAAGACAAATGCTTTTTCACCTTTCGCAATTACTGGATTGGAAGAGGCAGCTTCATTGACAATACCACAGGTTATAGCACAACCCGGAGTTACTGGAACCGCCATACCTAATTCAACGATTACTGGAGAAGTGCCTTCTGAAGGAGCACCGTCGATAAACTTCGCTATTATAATCGCTGTATTCACTATGACCGGCATTGTTATAGCAGTTCATCTAAAAAGGAGAGGAAACTTATAGCTTTATGGATATCATTTGGAAGAAGTAGTCTTGAAGCGTCAGCTTTTCTTAAGAAAGTTAGAGATGCATGTGATGGGAAATTGCCCAGAGTATTCGTAGATGGTCTGGATATTAATAAAGGAATTCCATCAGGCAATGAGGCATTAGCTCATACCTAAATGGAAAGCTGTAGCATCAAGGGATGAGAAAAAACGAACTGAATTTGAAACAAGCTCCTAGGCATACTATTACGATTTCAAACATTTTCTTGAAAAGTACGACGCTGCAAGGCGGGCGAGGCTTGGGATATGATATGGCAAGATAGACGCAAAACGAGTTTTCATTATTATGTCTGATGACCTGAAGGATATTGAAGAGTTTGTTAAGAAAATTTTAAAGTATATTACATGATTAAACCGACTGTAAGTTGGCTTTTGTCACAGAACTTATTTATATAATGAATTCTAAGAGATGGATAACCCTATCATATTGCATTTTTGTAGTATGATTGATAAGTTAGAGATGAGGATGATTGAATTTATGTCGAAGGGGAAAATATGGTAATTAATAGATATAGTATAGTAATCGCTTTTGTATTGATGATGGGTATTGTATTGCCAGTTACGGCGGCAGTGCCAGACGTGAGTATTACAGCCCCAAGCTCAAATGATACATCCATTAATGGAAGTTTTACCTTTATTGCAAATGTCATTAGTACGGACGAGAACTTGAATAGCGTATATTTCAAAATCTTCAATAGTACAGATACTGTTAGTAGTAGTGAAAATCTTATTAGTACACCTTTTAATACCAGTGGATATGATTTTAATTACACAGTGAATACCCAGACACTTGGTGGAGATGGTAATTATTCGCTTGAAGTAACAGCAACAAATAATGGAACATCTCCAAATAGCAGCACAGCTAACCGGACTTTTATTGTAAATAACAATATATCTATAACGCCACCTTCGAATGTTAGTAATCTTACTTCCACAGCTGGAATGGATTTTATTAATTGGACGTGGGTAGATCCTATCGATGCTAATTTTAAAAAGGTAAATATTTATATAGACGGGATTTTTAAAATTTTCGTAAATAAAGGAATTCAATATTATAATCAAACCTTTTCGCCTAATTCAACTCACGCGATTGCAATCTATTCGGTTGATAATACAGGTAATGTAAACACAACAAATCCCTCAAATAATACGAACACAACTCTGCCGAACACCCCAACAGGGCAAGTAACATTAACATTTTCTAATTTACAAATCAGTTTTTCAAATGTTACGACAGCAGGCAATACTTCTGTTTCGACAAGTTCTACACCCCCGGCAGATCCTGGTTCGTTATTTACCGCAATAGGATTTTATTATACTATAACTACTACAGCCATTTCTAGTGAAAATGTTACAATAGGGTTAACTTATACTGGTTTAATACCAGCCGGAGGATACTCAGCAAGTGATGTGCATTTATACCGTTACGATTCTTCATGGACGGATATAACCACTACAAGGGATTCAACAAAAGTTTATGGCAATGTCACAGGCTTTTCAACCTTCGTCTTGGGTGTACAGCCAAAACCAGCTATAATTAAAGATTATCCGCTTGATACAAATGTTGTGACTACCGGCAGTCAATCAGTTACCTTCCAGGCGCATTCAGACCAGATTGCAAATATTAACTGGAGTATTGACAACGGCTCACCTTTCAACAATGGCTCAATGGCAGCCGGTCAAATATCCAACTATACGCCTGCTCCGTCAATCGGTCCACATAATGTTTCAGTAACAGCAACCAATACAACTACCGGCATGAGCAACACGACCTACTGGAACTGGACCGTGCAGCCCAAGACCTTTTTCCAGGGCAACCGCGTCTGGGACGCCAGCAGACCGGATTTGTTCTCTAAAACATACACCTGGAACCCGATGAGCTTTTCAGGGTTCTATTATAACATAGATAAGGATGTTGGCAACGAAAGCATTACGATAACGCTGAATTCTTACACGGACAGGAACATCAAAGCAGGCAACATAGTATATGGAACGACACCGGAAGAAGTCGGATTTGGCTATTCCGGCTTCGGCAGCTACCAGGTCATAGGCTTTATGGCGGACAAGTATTTCGCCGGCTACATTGCCAATACAACTATTACAAATGCAAGACCAAGCACTACTTTTACAGGAAAGAGCGCACTTGCTCAGGGACAGCTTCACAAGGTACTTATTGACGACGATACCCAGCGCACAGTATCCATAGGAAGCACCCTCACCCTTCAGGATGGCTATGTCCTGAAAGCTACGGATATAGACACGACTGCACGGACAATGCTCATAACCCTGTTAAAAGATGGCAGTGAAGTAGATACCACTCCCCTCTCGGCAGGTGAAACCTATGTTTACACCAAGAGAATTGGCGCTGTACAGGACCTGCCCATTATAATGGTAAGGTTCGACAACGTGTTCTCAGGCAGGGAAGTGCAGGCTGCATTCCTGAAAGGATTGTTCCAGATATCCGAAACTCCTACTATGATCAAAACCGGGACCCAATTCGGCAGTATGGAAGTCACAGGTGTGGGCGGCAATGGCATCCAGATGGATAATAAAAATGCCATAAGCCTGACAGAAGGGAGCACCCAGGATCTGATGGGCGACATGAAAATCGTTGTAGCAGACAACAGTAGCGTCATTCGCTATGCCCTTTCAGTTGAAAAAACAGGGGACTTTGAGGTAAGGAGTTCTGTATATAGAGATACTGATGGTACCAATGCGATTACCGAATGGAATCCTTATAATTTCGGGATGAACATAGGCAAGACAAGCATAGGATTTTACTATAACCTTGATGACGGCATAGGCAATGAAAGCCTGAAAATCAATCCTTCCTCGTCGTTAAACGTGGGCGGCAGGACTATAAGCGATCAAGGGCTAGTTTATACGACCACGCCACAGGATGTAGGCTTCGGTTATACGAACTTTGGCAGCTATCAGGCCATAGGTTTTATGGCAGACAAGTATTTTGCAGGTTACACTGCAGGCACTACTGTAAATGCAAAACCAAGCACCAGTTTCAGTGATAAGAGCGCACTTGCGCAGGGCCAGCTCCATAAGGTACTTATCGACGACGATGCCCAGCGCACAATATCCGTGGGAGGCACTCTTACCCTTCAAGAGGGCTATGTCCTGAAAGCCACGGACATAGATACGACTGCGAGGATTATGCTCATCTCACTGTTAAAAGATGGCAGTGAAGTGGATACAACTCCCCTCTCGGCAGGCGAGACCTATGTTTACACCAAGAAAATTGGCGCTGTAAGGGACCTTCCCATTATAATGGTAAGATTCGACAACGTGTTCTCAGGCAGGGAAGTACAGGCCGCATTCCTGAAAGGAGTGTTCCAGATATCTGAAACTCCTACTATTCTTAAGACCGGAGACCATTTCGGTAAGATGGAAGTCACAGGTGTGAGCAAGGATGCCATAGAGATGAAGAATGACGGGAGCATCAGCCTGAACCAGAATAGTGAAGATACGCTGATGGGCAACGTCAAACTGAAGGTCGCTGACAGCAGCAGTAATCTGAGATTTTACTTCGCCGTAGACGTGACACCGGAGATGGTGGCAAACCAGCTCGTAATAGACGCCCCGTCCAAGATCACCGCGGGCGATGTAGCTATTGTAAAGGTCACAGCAGGAGGAGATGGTGTTGATGGTGCATCCGTAGTACTGGGTTCTACAGACATGGGACAGACGGACAGTACCGGTGCTGTTAATTACACCCTTCCAAAAACCCTGAAAGGCATGTACAACATAACAGCAACCAAGCTTGGCTACCAGAGCGCGACTAAGAGCATAGAGATCCTTCAATACGTTGAGTACAGGCTGAGCATGGACGCTCCTGCAAAAGCTAACCAGTTCGAGACAATACCCATAAAGATCACATACAATGGTACGGCTATCCCTGGCGCGACTGTGAAGTTTGATAATACAACCATCGGCACAACTGATAGCAGCGGGGTCCTGAACTATAAGTTCGATACAAGCGGTACGCATACATTAACTGCATCAAAGAGCGGGTATATCGCCGTTGCAAGGGAAATCGAAGTCCGGGCGCCGTATTCCGAATACAGGGCTCTTGATATCAATATCACTCCCAATTCGACCTTCACGAACCGGGAAGTCCTGATACGGTCAAATATCACGAATGCGGGCACTAAAGGGGATACGCTCCCTGTAGAGCTTAAAGTTAACAATTCGGTTGTGGACAACAGGACTATCACCCTTGCTCCGGGTGAGAAACAAGAGATCAATTTCACGCTGAAAGAGGCCAAGCCCGGGAATTATACTGTTGAGATACTCGGACAGAAGGGAATTCTTGAGGTCAAGGAAGCACCTTTGAGTTATCTCCTGATCGGCGGAATAGCTACAGGTCTTGGAGCGATTATAATTTATGTGCTGACGGCGAAAGGCAAGATAACCCTTGGCGATCTGAAAAGCAAATTGAATGTGGATGCAGTCAAGAGCCTGCTTCCAAAGTCGGGAAAGAAAGGGCTTTAAGAAATCGCTTGACCGGGAAAGCCGGATGCGGCTTTTCCCTGGCACTTTTTTAAACTTTTCCATTACAGTATGGAGTTCGTGACGGTCTCATTTTTTAATCAGAATTCATTCCGACGCCGGCGGCTGCATCATCTCTTTTATCTTTTCCAGCACCAACACCGCATCCTCCCTCTTCACGTCCACCTCGTATTTCCTGAAATCTCCAAGTAGCTTATCCTTCTCTTTATCTTCAATAACCCCTTTTTTGATACATTCGCCGACAATATTCCAATAGTTCCTGTCAGGATAGAATAGTTTCCGCGTAGCATCTACGACAGCCGAGGCCTGCACCCCGGTCAAAACCCCTGCCTCCTGCATGGCTTTAACAGTCAGCCTGACGTTCACGAGCGGTAAGGACAGCGCCTCCATCGTCTCATCGTTAAATGTCACAGCTACCTCATCGTCCGACTCTACAGCACCGCTCCTGTACATCTCATATACCCTCCCGACACCTATCATGCCGTAGGGCTCAAGCTCGAATGCGCGAAGCGCACCCATGCTTCCTCCCCCGACCACAATTACGCCGCCCCTTAGTGCCTCGATTATCTCGCGGTGCGCCACAGCCGCGCTGTCGAAAAATACCCCGTCGATTATCCCGATTATGTCCGGCGGCGACTTCATGAGCTTCCTGATATCATCGCGCCTTATGGGTGGGCGGTACTCAGCCTCTAAGATAATTCTTGCATCGCTGTGGTTTATGCTCGTGCCTGTATAGACCACGGCTCTCATCGCGACACTCTCTTCTTCCGTCTCTTGATGCGTTCCCCTTTTCTCTCGCGGTCAAGCGTATATTGTTCGAACATGGGGATTATCGCCCTGATAACAGGGATCTCCACGCCTCTTGAGAGGTCAACGATTATGGCGCCGTCGGCAATGCCTTCGAGGCGCTCAAGTACAGTTCCGATATTGGCTGCAGGCGTATCGCTTGAGCTGTCCTCCAGCTCATCCATCCGCACAGGCGAAAGTTCCTCGTACCAGTAGCTGTTAAGCTTTCTCATATGCTCGTAGCCGAACGTGCGCACCACGCGCTCCCTGTCCGTATCCTCGCGCGCGCCGTGTATTTGCACCACGCGGCTCTGCGCTGCCTCTGTGAGCGCCCTTGTTATCGCTATCGCCGGGTCAAGGTGCGCCCCTGCACCCATGACCATGAGCGCCGGGTCTTTCAGTAAGGTGTCATCGAGCGCAGCAACAACTGTGGGAATATCAATGTCAGAATCGAGCAGCCAGAGTTTGACCTTGAGCCCTGCTTCTTCCATGCGCCTCTTCAGTTCGTAATTCAAGCCATCGCTTTCTGAAAGTTCGATCTGCTTTCCGGGATTGCGGGTGTATTCCGCAACGCTCAGTGCATCCCTTTCAATCACCTCAAGCAAGCCGTGAAGTACCGCCTCCTCGATGGTGTTCCCGGATGCAAGCCCGTTGGTATTGCTCCTGAAAAGCTTGTTCCCGTTAAAGGGGTTATACGGATGGAAAACGGCATTTGCGGGTACAAATACCTCAACGTCGTTCATGATATCGTGCCCCATGACCCATTCAAGGCTTGTGAACTCAGCCGCAGGCTGAGGCAAAAGAAGAGTACCTGGGTATAAAGTCGGATAGCTTTCACTCAGGCTCTCGTAGGTATCGACCACCCGTTCCGCGTTTAACTTGATGCCGCTCAGGTTGATGCTGACCTCAGGCTGTTCTGCAAGGCAGCGCTCAAAACTCTCCATGATGGCTGAAATCCTCGCATTGGTCTCGCTTACGCCTTTTCCCGAATATATGGATATGGCACCGGCTGCTGCGCTTGGTCTTATGGCTGAGAAGACCGGGATGCCGACACGGTCAAGGTCCGTAATATTGGCGATGCGGGTCACGCCAATGTTAGGGAGAAGTTTTGTTGTTTTCTCAAGCGTGGTCTCGGGGGAAAATACTCTCTGTGTGCCTTCGAGGTACTTGACGTCCGGGTCGAGGATTATTTTGCTCATTTTTTTTGCAATCTTATTGGGTATGGGTTATATAGGTTGCGATAAAGGAGATAAATATAATATTATGAAGGATATAATATAAGGACGTCTTAGTACAAAAAAGACAAAAAGAGTGATTATAATGACACTTGACTCAAGGATCATCGAACTTGCAAAAGCGGCAAAGCCTACAGTAGCAATAATCGGTCTTGGTGGCGCGGGATGCAACATAGTTTCCTGGATGGCCCAGAAAGAATTACTGGGAAGTAAGATAATCGCGGCAGATACCGATGCAACGCATCTTATGGGCGTAAAAGCCGATGTGAAAATCCTCATGGGAGAGCAGACCTACAAGGGGAAGGGCTGCGGCGGTTTCGCTGAGAGGGGCACGGAAGCTGCCAGGGAGAACATAAAGGAAATAATCCAGGAACTTAAAGATTCAAACCTTATATTTTTAATAGCAGGTATGGGGGGCGGCTCAGGTACAGGAGCTGCGCCTATTGTCGCCGAGGCGACACGCGAAGCTGGAATTCTCACGGTAGGATGTGTCATGTTACCGTTCGGTTATGAGGTCTTAAGGCGCAAAAAAGCGATTGCCGGGGTAAAGCCTCTTGCAAACAGGTGCGATTCCCTTGTTGCAATAGACAACTCAAGGCTCAGGAACATAGCTGGCAACATGCCGCTTCGCGAGGGTTTCGCTGTAGCGAACGAGTTCGTGGGTAATTTTATCAAGAACATAACCGAAACGATCACACAGCCAAGCCTTGTGAACCTTGACTACTCAGACCTGAGAAGCGTTGTCGAGCGGGGCGGGGTATCGGCCATAGGCTTTGGGGATGCAGAAGGTGAGAACCGCATCCAGAAAGCAGTTGAGCAGGCGCTTTCCACACCGCTTCTTGATGTATCCGATCTTTCCTCGACTTATGGCGTCCTGATACATATCGCAGGCGGCGAGGACATGACGCTCGGGGAGGTCACGCAAGCAGGTGAACTCATCCTCCAGAAAGCACCGAACACAGGACGCATAGTATGGGGCGCGAAGGTTGATGAATCCCTTGCAGGCCATGTAAGGGTGACGGCTGTGCTGACCGGTGTTATGGATCCGAGTAAATTAACGTAGCCATGGGACTACACAATCTGGAAATTAAAGACGGATTGGAATCCGGTCATGCCTAAAATTCTCATCGCGAGGACATATGAAAATAATCTTTACAAATCATGCCAAGGTTAAGTTTAAAATCCTTGAAAGGCATGGATTTAAAATAACTGAAGACCACATAAAGGAAACTGTAGAGAATCCCGCTTCTAAAACACATGGAAGAAAAGACAGATTAATTATGCAGCGACCGTTTGATGATACACATATGCTAAGAGTTATTTGTGAAGTTGAAAGCAATGATAATGTAAAAGTTATCATGTTTTATCCCGCAAGGAGAGACAGATATGAAAATTAGTTATAATCGTGAACAAGATATCCTTATGTATGAGATTAGTGATGAGCCTATTGATTATGCCGAAGAGGTAGGGAACATTATAGTTCATTTTACCAAAGAAGGAAGACCAGTCCTTCTGGAGGTACTGGATGCCAGCGAATTTCTGGCAGAAACCACCAAAATAACTATGAGATCATTTGATGAGACACCTGTAGAAGTGCCATCATAAGGTTGGGTATTTTTTGTTTTTCCAATACCTTAATTACTCTCCCCTGCCATTAGAGCCCGAGTGAGAAATTATGAGCGACCTAAAATCTCTTCTTGAACGGTTATCCAACGCCCACGGCGTCTCGGGCTATGAAGGAAATATCAGGCAGATCATTGAGGAAGAAGTAAAACCTTATGTTGATGAGATCAGAACAGATAAAATGGGGAACCTCATCGCCACGAAAAAAGGCGGCTCGCCTGCGGTAATGCTTGCTGCGCACATGGACGAAATAGGACTTATGGTAAAGTACGTTGATGATAAGGGCTTTGCCAGGTTCACGAAAACAGGCGGATGGTTTGACCAGACACTTCTTAACCAGAGGATGATACTGCATACGGAGAACGGGCAGCTCTATGGCGTGCTCGGCTCAAAACCTCCCCATGCCATTAAGGAGGAGGAAAAGAGCAAGATAATCAAGGCTGAGGACATGTTCATCGACTTTGGCGCAACAAGCAAGGATGACGCGGACAAGATGGGTGTAAGGACGGGAACACCTGTTACCTCGGATGCTGAGTTCAAATCCCTTGGCAATGACAGGGTCACGGGCAAGGCTTTTGATAACCGCGCAGGCTGCGCTATGCTTATCGAGGCGCTTTCGCAGATGAAGGACGTAAAGGCTACAGTCTACGCTGTTTTCACAGTGCAGGAAGAGGTAGGATTAAAGGGGGCGAAGACTTCGGCTTTCGGATTGAACCCAGACGTGGCGCTGGCGACGGATGTTACCATAACAGGCGACCATCCTGGAATCGAGAAAAAAGACTCAGCCATCGAGATGGGAAAAGGGCCATCGGTTACTGTAAGCGATGCCGACGGGCGGGGGATAATCGTCCCTGAATCAGTCCTGAAATGGTTAAAAGAGGCAGCCGAACCCAACAACATCCCCTACCAGCTTGAGGTTGGCAGCGGCGGGACAACGGATGCATCGGCGATACACCTCACAAAAGAGGGCATCCCGACAGGCGTCTTAAGCATGCCCACGCGGTACATCCACACACCTGTATCCGTGCTGAGTATGAGCGACCTTGAGAAAAGCGCCGAGTTAATCGCACGGGCGGTTGAGGTTGTAGATAGATTTTTCTAATAGTAAGCTATCTTAAAGGCTCACCAACCGGTGATATAATGAATAGAAGGGATCGCTTTATTTAACGATATAAAAATACTGGACACAACCCTGAGAGACGGCGAGCAGACACCAGGAGTTTCGCTAACAACAGAAAGCAAGCTGTTGATCGCAAAGAAAATTGACAGCCTTGGAGTGGATATTATAGAGGCTGGCTCTGCTATTACATCCGATGGCGAGCGCGAGGCTATTAAAAGGATAGCAGGCGAGGGATTAAACGCAGAGATTTGCAGCTACTGCCGCATCAGGAAGGAAGATATCGATGCCGCTATTGGCTGCGACGTGGCCTCCATTCACCTTGTAGTACCTGTTTCCGACCTCCATATCCAGGAAAAGCTGAAAAAAGACCGCGAATCCGTACACGAAATGGCGGTCGAGATGACGGAGTATGCAAAATCGCACGGGTTGCTCGTGGAGCTCAGCGGGGAAGATGCTTCCAGGGCAGATATGGATTACCTGAAATCCGTGTACAATGCAGGAATAGACGCAGGCGCGGACAGGCTGTGTTTCTGCGATACGGTCGGGATTCTTACCCCGGAGAGGGTATACGATATCTTCAGCGACCTGTCGCAACTGCGTGCCCCTATAAGCATACACTGCCACAATGATTTCGGGATGGCTACAGCCAATACGGTCGCAGCATTGCGGGCTGGGGCGAGGGAAGCACATGTTACTATTAACGGTATCGGAGAGCGGGCCGGGAATACCTCGCTTGAAGAAGTGGTAATGGTGCTTTATTCGTTATACAAGCAAAAAACAAAGCTTGATATAAAAGGTTTATACACCACCTCACGGCTTGTGAGCAGGTTAAGCGGTATCCCTGTGGCCCCGAACAAGGCTATAGTGGGAGGGAACGCCTTCACGCACGAGGCTGGCATCCATGTCCACGGGCTTCTTGCAAATACCGCGACCTACGAACCCATTACGCCTGAGCTTGTAGGGCGCGAGAGGCGGATTGTTCTCGGAAAGCATGCAGGCAGAAGCTCCGTAGTTCTTGCGTTAAAAGAGATGGGGCTTTCGGCCAGTGAAAAACAGGTAGATGACATTGTTGTCCGCATGAAGGAACTCGGCGATAAGGGGAAGCGGGTCACGGACGCTGACCTTCAGACGATTGCAGAGACAGTGCTTGGAATATACCAGGAAGCCAAGGTCAGGCTTGAAGAGCTTACGGTAGTAGCGGGAAATACTGTGATGCCAACAGCCTCTATCAGGCTGAAGGTTAACGGGAATCATGTTGTAGAGGCGGGCGTGGGCACGGGACCTGTTGACGCTGCCATAAATGCCCTAAGAAAAGCCGTATCAGGCGTTGCGGATGTTCAGCTTGACGAGTACCATGTGGATGCGATAACAGGCGGAACGGATGCGCTTGTCGAAGTCTGGGTTAAGCTCAGTAAAGGCGGTAAGACAATAACAGCCCGCGGCGCGCGTACCGATATCATAATGGCTTCTGTTGAGGCGGTACTCGAAGGCATAAACAGGCTGATACAGCAGGAGCAAAACAGGAAATCATAGGAAATATTTATACAATATTAATCAGTTTTACAGGTGAATGATATGGCTAAAACAAAGATATCCGGCGCAAAAGCTGTCATAGAATCACTGGCCCAGGAAGGTGTAGATGTCATCTTCGGCTACCCCGGGGGGCAGGTGCTGCCCCTGTACGACGAACTATACGATGCGGATATAAGGCACATACTTGTAAGGCATGAGCAGGCTGCGGCGCATGCTGCGGACGGCTATGCAAGAGCCACGGGTAAGGTAGGCGTATGCCTTGCCACCTCAGGACCCGGCGCTACGAACCTTGTAACAGGTATTGCCACTGCTTACATGGATTCGGTGCCGATAGTAGCTCTGACAGGGCAGGTCCCGCGGTCTCTGATAGGCAACGATGCGTTCCAGGAAGCGAACATCACAGGAATAACCCTCCCAATCACAAAACATAATTACCTCGTGCAGGATGCTAAGGACATCCCGGGTATCTTCAAGGAAGCCTTCTACATAGCCAGGACAGGACGCCCTGGTCCGGTACTTATTGATATACCCAAGGATACCCAGGTTGAACCTATAGAATTTGAATACCCGCAGGAAGTAAAACTCCGGGGATATAAACCGACATACGTAGGGAATGAACAGCAGATAAAAAAGGCAGCATCCCTTATCCTGCATGCTGAAAAGCCGGTACTCTATGTGGGAGGCGGCATTATCTTCTCGGATGCATGCGAAGAGCTTCTCGGGCTTGCGGAAGGGATAATGGCACCTGTCACGACCACCCTGATGGGAATGGGTGCGTTCCCGTCAAACCATCCTTTGTCCCTCGGGATGCTGGGCATGCACGGGACAAGGTATGCAAATTACGCAATCCAGGAATCAGATTTGATCGTGGCGATAGGGGTGCGTTTTGACGACCGCGTTACGGGTAAGATATCCGCGTTCGCGCCAAATGCAAAGATCATCCATATAGATATCGACCCGGCTGAGATAGGAAAGAACGTGCGCGTTGATATCCCGATAGTCGGGGATGCAAAGAACGTACTGAAAAACCTGCTTAAATATGTCAAGCAGGAGCAGTCCAGAACAGAAGCCTGGAACAAGAAGATAGCGGCATGGAAGAAAGAATATCCCCTGACGTACAAGAAAGATAATTTCCTGCGCCCCCAGTTCGTTGTCGAGCAGATAAGCGAGGTATGCCCTGACGCGATAATCGTCACGGAGGTCGGACAGAACCAGATGTGGGCAGCCCAGTTCTTCAATTACAGGAACCCGCGCACCTTCATATCAAGCGGCGGGCTCGGGACAATGGGTTATGGGTTCCCTGCCGCAATGGGCGTTAAGGTCGGAAAACCGGAATCCACGGTTATAGATGTTGCCGGTGATGGCTCTTTCCAGATGAACTCGCAGGAGCTTGCGACGGTCGTCCAGAACGATATCCCTGTTATCGTGGCTATACTCAACAACGGCTTCCTTGGCATGGTCAGGCAGTGGCAGGAGTTGTTCTTCAACAGGCGCTACTCCCAGACCTGTCTCACGGACAGCGTGGATTTCGTGAAACTCGCCGAAGCCTACGGGGCTCTGGGGCTGCGCGCGACAAAGAAGGGCGATGTGAAAGATATAATCAAGGAAGCAGTGAAATCAGAGCGACCGGCAATACTCGACTTCGTTGTCGAGCGTGAGGAGAACGTATCTCCGATGGTCCCGGCTGGCGCTGCTATCAATGAAATACTTGACCTGGAGTGATGTACAATGAAACGCACGCTTGCAGTACTTGTTGAAAATAAACCCGGTGTCCTGGCAAGGGTCGCGGGTTTGTTCTCAAGGCGCGGGTTCAACATCGAAAGCCTTGCTGTCGGTGTTACCGAGAACCCGGATACTTCGCGCATGACCATAGTCGTGAGCGGAGATGACCATGTGCTTGAGCAGGTAATGAAGCAGCTCAACAAACTTATTGATGTTATACGGGTTAGCGACCTCCCTGCTGAGGAGGCGGTGAACAGGGAGCTTGCTCTTATCAAGGTTGGCGTTGACTCTACAACGCGCGCCGAGGTAATGCAGATAGTTGACGTATTCAGGGCGAAAATAGTGGACGTGGGCATAAAATCAGTCGTGGTAGAGGTCACGGGCGACGAGAGCAAGATAAATGCGATGGAGCAGCTCCTGCGGCAGTTCGGGATAAAAGAGATGGTAAGAACAGGGAAGATAGCGATGAACAGGGGCGCGAAGGTAGTGCAAACGGAGAAGAAAGCGTGAGCATAAAATCCACGCTTTAAAAGTGATGTAAACTGCAGACAGGTCGGATCTATTCATATAATCTTTTGAATCCAAATGGTCTTATCTGTACTGGCACAGCCCTATCTGTAATGTATCCACCGATACAGAATATTTAATTCATAATACTAATCAACATATTATAAAATTTAATCGCAAATCTTAAATAGTTTACACTTCAAGAACCGCCTGATCCGGTGGTCTTGTTCAAAAAACGTATCAGCGGGACTGCCTTCTTGCATCTGAAAAACAGGTGGGAATATGTTATTGAACAATATTTATGGAGGGCATGTCCCTGGAATAGCAGCATGGATAACGGCGCTGGCACTGTTGCTTGCGGGCGGCGCGGACGCAGCGACAGATATCTATAGCTGCCAGGATATTATCCAGGAAGGCGAATATCGGCTCAGCCAGAACCTGGCTAATGATTCGACCTGCATCAATATCCAGTCGGGTAATGTTACCCTGGACGGGGCAGGCTTCACGATCAGCGGCAAGGACATGGCGCAAACTTACGGCGTGTTTGCATTTAATTCAACAAAACCACTTAGAAACGTAACTGTAAAAAACCTTACAGTGATAGATTGGGCAGGTGGTATAGTTTTCAGTAGCGTAACATATGGAAGCATCGCAAACATCACAGCAAGCTCAAACGACGCTGGCATCTCTTTGTACAATTCCGGTAATGACATCGTAACAGATAATACAGCAGAACTGAATACATACGGCATATACCTCACGGATTCCAGCAACAATACTATATCCGGCAACAATGCAAACTCAAATGAGAATAGTGGGGTCTACCTTGATTACTCCAGTATTAACATCTTAACTAACAATATTGCGAACTCGAATAAGGAATACGGAATCTATCTTTACTATTCCAATAGTAGCACCTTAACTAATAATACTGCAGACCTGAATGATTATTATGGAGTCTACATCTATGCCGGTAATTACAATACCCTGATTAAAAACAACGCAAGTTTGAATATCGACACCGGAATCTATCTATTATATTCCAATAATAACAACTTAACCAACAATATTGCGAACTCGAATGAGAATATCGGAGTCTACCTTGATTACTCCAGTATTAACACATTAACTAACAACACTGCAAGCTTGAATATCCAGAAAGGATTTGAACTGTCACTCAGCAACCATAACATACTCATAGATAATACAATTTCGAGTAGTTATGATGGTATAGTTGTAGATGACCCGTCAAGCGGTAATCGAATAATTGGCAACAGGGTTTATAATACCACAGACCAGGGAATTGTTCTAATCCGGGCGTTCAATAATATTGTAAGCGAAAATAACGTATCCTTTAATTCAGGCGAAGGAATCCTGGTTTTGCAGGGTAGCTGGAATAACACAATCTCAAACAACATAGCCGATTCAAACGGTCAGTGCGGCGGTATTTGTCTCCTTAATAGCAGCGGCAGTATCATAACAAATAATACTGCGAACTCAAATACCGCCGGGCTCACTCTGGACTCTTCAGGCGGCAATATCTTAAATAACAACACTGCAAATTCGAACACCAACTGTGGAATTCGTATTTCCGGGGAAACTGCATCGTACACTGTTCCAGAAGTACCTTTCCATTTTATCAATGTGAATACGTCAACCGCGAGCACGATAAATTATCCTGACTACATAAGCGACTATGGTAACTATACGATGCAGAGTGGTGATTATTTCATATACGAGTTGCCGTTCCCATTCCCATTTATGGGCAGGAACATAACAAAAATCTCTGTTAATACGGATGGTCTGATAGAACTCTTGGAAAGCAATGATGATTGCTACGCATGTGATGCAGCATATGGAACGCATTATTACGATAATCATATTGAAAAGATGGACGCTATATTTGCAAACAATGGCGATCTAACGACAGGTGATCCAGATGATGCTTACCTCAGTTCAGAAAAAACTTACCTCGGCGTATTCAATCTCTCGGATAAAGTTGTTGTAGAGTGGTATGGTTTTACGCGCACCGATGAATACCCATATGGCTACGATATCTTGTCCAATCCGGTACGTTTCCAGGTCGTAATGTATCCCAACGGGACTATAGAATGGAACTTTAAAACTATGAACTTCAGAACTTATGATTTTGATATGTTCACCGGCGTATATGCAAAAGAAGAAAATATAGAGATCATCGGAGGCTATGCCATAGATACCCCGAAATCCCTTTCTATCAACTTATCTGCAGCCCTGCCGGCGCCTGTATACAATACTGTCAGGAACAATAGACTCTCTAACAACAACCCCGGCATTTACTTAGAATCCTCAAACAATACCATCTACAACAACTACCTCAATAACTCCAATAATGCCGTTGCCAGTGGCAGTAGTATCTGGAACATTACCAGAACAATAGGCTCCAACATAATCGATGGACCTTATCTTGGCGGCAACTTCTGGGCATATCCTAATGGCACCGGATTCTCACAGCTCTGCGCCGATGCGAACGCCGACGGGATATGCGATTCATCCTACATGCCTGGCATCGGTAATATTGACTACCAGGCTCTTGCCCCGTTCTTAAGAAAGACTTCTACCAGTATCACTGTAAATACAGATGTAAACGCAAATCAAACCATAGAGATAAGTCCGGACGAGTCACGGAACATCACGAACTCTACGATCGAACTTAATGCAACCATCAGTGCTCCCGTAATCCTGAAGATAAATACCAGCACAGATGCTTCAGCATTAAATGCAACATCTGCGACCCCGGTTTACGGGCTTGACCGGAATGAACAACCCGTTGGAAGATATATTGAAGTTAACGTAACCGGCATAGACGCTGCAAGTCTTAACTTTGTAAACCTGACTATGTATTATACTGCTGCGGATCTTGACATGAACGGGGATGGGGATGCTGACGACCCGGGAGATTTGAACGAGCAAACGCTGAAAATATACTGGTATAATCCGAACTCAACAGGCGATTCGGAACGCTGGAAACCTCTGGGACCGGGAATAGAGCCGAACCCGGATTACACATCCATAGGAGGACCGAAAGTTCTGGGAGGCGAGAGAAATACAACTGCCGATTATCTTAAAGTAACTCTGAACCACTTCTCGACCTTTGCGTTAGCCGCTGAGATAACATCATCTGGAACTTCATCAAGCAGCACCGGGAATTCAGGCAGCAGCGGCGGTGGTGGAGGCGTGATAACATCAGAACCTCCTGGCAATATAGCTGCGGCTGAAAAATATGAAAAGAACATCATTGCCAGTACGCCTGTGGCTTATACCTTCACAGCGCCGGAGCTTGGTATATATGAGGTAGATGTTACTGGTAAGGAGAGCGAAAATGACGTAAGCCTGAGGGTGGAAGTTCTAAAAGACACATCAAAACTTGTATCAGTTTCACCACCTGGAACTGTGTATAAGAACCTGAATGTATGGGTGGGCTCAAAGAGGATCAAAGAGGCGATGATAAAGTTCAGGGTTGGGAACTCATGGCTTAACAGCAGCGACCTTGCAGCCGGCGATATCAGGATGCTTAAATGGAACGGCAGCAAATGGACGCAGCTTGATACTACCTTAATAAAAGGAGATGCGTCGTATATCTACTATGAAGCGACGACCGATACATTCTCTAATTTCGCTATCAGTGGAGTGAATGGTGCATCAGTACCGGCATCATCTTCAGTATCACAAATAACGCCCGCAGCTACACGCACTCCTGAAGTTACAGGAACGCATTCGGAAGAAGCATCACCTATCAGGCTGGCACTTATAATCGGTGTGTTCGCTCTTATCGCCATAATTGCATTTCTGTATATTAAGAAAAATAGATATTAAAGAGGATTATCTGCAAATCAAACCCGCCAGGAACTTCGTATACATTACCAGATCCTCAACGAAGATATTCTCGTCATCCGCATGTGCATTGCTCTGCATCCTCCTCCCCAGCCCGAAGCAGCACGCAGGCAATCCCGTAACCTTCACCGCGTAAGCAACATCCAGGCTTCCCTGCGTCCCGGCAAGCTTCACTTCCCCGCCTGCAACATCGCTTGCAACCCTCCTTACTTCTTTAACCCAGGGATGGTTCATATCCGTAAGCATAGGTCCGTATATCATATCGCAGCTCCATTTAATATCGATATAGGGGTGTTTTTCTTTCACACGGGAAAGAGCATCATTGAACTCTTTGCAAACATCACCATAGTTTTCCTCAGGAATAAAGCGCCGGTCGCCTTTCAGCGTGCACCTGTCGGGCACGATGTTCTGTTTTACGCCGCCGTTAACAACGGTGATATTAAGGACGGGTACGAGGGTTTTAATCCCTGTTTTCTGGCTTATTGCAATGCTGACAGGCACTTTTGAGCGCCTTTTCTCAACCTCTGCTTTCAATCCCATCAACCCGTTCATCACAGGAATGGATTTCTCTATTGCGTTAACTCCAAGGAAGCTACTGCCGCTGTGGTATGATTTCCCGAAAACATCGATCTGCCAGTCCACGTTGCCGTTTGAGGCTATCGTGATATCGTCACTGTCCCCATCCATGCTCAGGAAATAATCCGCTTTGAGCTTCCCGAGGTCGGCGAGATAACAGAGACCTGAGTAAGGCCCCATCTCCTCGTCTGTTGTCAGGGCTATGTTCAGGTTGTATTCCGGTTCTATATCCAGCTCTTCCATCGCAGAAAGCACTGTTAGCAGCGCTGCAGGCCCTCCTTTCGAGTCTGACACGCCCCTCCCGAAGATGCGCCCGTCCTTAACCGTTACCTCAAAAGGCGGAACGCTCCAGTTCGCACTTGCCGGTACGACATCCAGGTGCGTATTGATCAGCAGGGTTTTCTCCGCGCCAATGTCCTTTACGGCCGAAAGGTTAGCCCGTTTTCCCTGAAGATGCGCAAGGCGGGGATTTTTCTTCTCAAACAGCTCGCGGGGCATGATGAGCTTCTCGACCGCGAAGCCAAGGTCAAGAAGTTTTTCCGCCATAAAATCTACGGCTTTTTCATAATTCTCGCCCGGCGGAACCTGCGTAGGGATACGGACAAGTTCATCGAGTGTTTTTATGGTCTTCTCTGTTTTAGATTCCAGATGTTCAAATAATGCCTTCATTCGTTCCAAAAAGGCTTTTATAACCCAAATCCTTTTTGCTTTGATTATATCTATTAGAGTCGAATGGCACTTGAAGAAGAGATTAGAGCGGTTGAAGAAGAAATATCCAAGACGAAATATAATAAGGCTACCGAAGGGCATATCGGCAGGCTCAAAGCAAAACTGGCGCGCTTGCGGGAAGAAGTCCAGAAAAGAGCCTCGGCAAAATCAGGCGGGGAAGGCTTCTCAGTCAAGAAATCAGGGGATGCATCTGTCGTACTTGTGGGCTTCCCGTCAGTTGGCAAGAGCACGCTCCTTAACAGCCTGACAGGCGCGGAATCGGCGGTTGCAGCATATGAGTTCACCACACTGGATGTTGTACCGGGCGCGATGGACTATAAAGGCGCGACAATCCAGATACTTGATGTACCTGGCATTGTAAAAGGCGCGGCATCGGGCAGGGGAAGGGGTAAGGAAGTCCTGGCTGTAATAAGGAATGCCGACCTTGCCTTGATACTGCTTGATGTTTTCCAGCTTGTGCACCATGATGTTCTCATCGGGGAGTTAAACGATGCCGGTATACGCGTCAACTCAAGACCGCCGGATGTCACTATCAGGAAAAAACCCAGGGGTGGGGTCAGCGTGAACAATACGATAGATCTGGATCTTGATGAGGATACCATAAAGACCGTACTGGGAGAATACAGAATACATAACGCGAACGTGGTCATACGCGAAAATATCAACATAGACCAGTTAATAGATGTGATCCTGGGCAACAGGAAATATATCCCCGCGGTCGTGGTCATCAATAAGATCGACCTCGCTGATAAGTACACGCTCAAAGAATGCAGAGAAAGATTCCCTGACGCACTGCTCATATCGGCAGATAAAAAGGTTCATATCGAAGAACTGAAAGAACTGATATATAATAAGCTCGGGTTTATCAGGATATACTTAAAACCTCAGGGAAAGCCTGCAGATATGGAAGAGCCCCTGATAATCAGGGAAGGTTCCACGATAGGGGATGTATGCGATCGGCTCCACCGCGATTTCAGGAACAGGTTCAGGTATGCACAGGTCTGGGGTATGTCTGCAAAACATGAGGGCCAGCGTGCAGGTCTTGATCATATGCTGTATGGTGATGACATCCTGACGATAATATTGAGGAGATGATTAAGGAAATTATGAAACCGGTAACTCCGCTTCTGACCGTTGATGCGCTTATAATCTACAAAGGAAAACTTGTCCTTGTTAAGCGCAAAAACCCGCCGTACCAGGGCTGTTTCGCGCTTCCCGGCGGGTTCGTGGAGGTGGGTGAGACTGTTGAAGCGGCAGTAGTCCGGGAGGCTAAGGAAGAGACAGGGCTTGATATTGAGATAATCAAGCTGCAGGGAGTATATTCTGACCCCTCAAGAGACCCAAGAGGGCACGCGGTCTCCATATGTTATATTGCAAAAGGAAGCGGAATGCTTAAGGCAGGTTCAGATGCTAAAGATATAGGGCTTTTCGATCTGAACGAAATACCCAAATTGGCATTTGATCATAATAAGATCATAGAAAACGCTAAGAGTGATATCGATGGAATTTTGTCCGAAATGCAAGAGCATGATGATGCCCGCGAAGACCGTTTTTAAGTGCAGGAAATGCGGGTTCGAAAAAGAAATAAAAGGAAGCTTTGTCTCAAAGACCGAGCGAAAAGAGCGTGAGGTCTCCGTACTGGAAGGGCGCGAGATGGGGTTGCCCACAACAAGGGCCAGATGCGAGGACTGCGGCAACGACACGGCATACTGGTGGCTTCGGCAGTTGCGCTCTGCTGATGAGAGCGAGGTAAGGTTCTTCAGGTGTACGAAGTGCGGGAAGACATGGAGAGAGTATAATTAGCGCCAGATTTTAAATATTTTAATGTTTTGTTAAGTCAACTTTCCAACGTTACACCTCCTCATAGATCTTTGCCGGCTGTATTCCAATTCCTCTATGCAGCCTTTCCTCGTTATACCACACCTGATATTCCCTTTAGAGGTTTACTTTACATCAAGTTAAATACTAAATACAACAAAACTGATTACCGGGGTAAAACCATGGCGCTTTCCGAAAGTCAGAAACAGGTTATCAGAAACAAATTCGCTGCGCTTGCCGGGGACGTGGAACTCATTGTTTTTACACAGGAGCATGAATGCCAGCTTTGCAGGGAGAACAGGGAGCTTGTGCTTGAACTGGGGGAATTATCCCCGAAGATAAAAACGAAGGTGTACGATTTCGTCATAAACGGCGACCAGGACATAAAATACAAAATAAACAAGATCCCGGCCATTGCGATCGTTGGAAAATCGGACTACGGCATCAGGTACTACGGTATGCCGGCAGGCTACGAGTTCGCTGTTATTGTGGATGACATCGTAGATGTTTCACGGGGCGCGACATCTTTGCCGGAGGACATCAAGAAAAAGCTTTCAGAGATAAAAAAGCCCGCACATATACAGGTATTCGTGACGCCGACTTGCCCTTTCTGCCCGAGGGCAGCAAGGCTTGCTCACCAGTTTGCTATTGAAAATGAGTTCATACGGTCCGACGTCATCGAGATGACCGAGTTCCCCTATCTTGTCCAGAAGTATAATATTATGAGCACCCCGCATATCGTGATCAACGAGAACACCTCGTTTGTAGGAGCCCAGCCGCCGGAAGTCTTTATCGACCAGATACTTATGGCGCTGCGGTCAGGTTACAATCCGATGTATTCCTGAAATAATAGCATAAAGTGAGGATAAAGGGGGTAGAACAAATGGAAGAGAAAGTAACTTTAAAAAATGATAAGGGGTTCAGGCTTGTTGCGAATATTCTGGGTCTTGGGAATGGAATGAATAAGCCTGCTGTGATATTCGCGCACGGGTTAAGGAGTAGCAAGGATAGCCCGAGGAATATCTATATTGCCGAGGGGTTAGTGAAAAAGGGATTCTGCTGTTTCCTTCTTGATTTCACAGGACACGGTGAGAGCGAGGGTGATGCTTCTGATGCTACTGTTGAACAATTTGCTCAGGACATTGGCATCTCTCTTGATTATATCAATGGCAAAGAAGGCGTTAACCCTGAGAGAGTTGGAATATGCGGCTCAAGCATCGGAGGTATAGCAGCCTTAGTGAGAGCCGCCACAGATAGCCGGATAAAGTCTCTGGTCCTGCGCTCTGCTCCAGCCGAAGGATACTACAAGTACGCTGATAGGGTACGTATCCCCACATTGATAGTGCAGGGCGATGCAGACCCGATAATGAGCGAGAGCATTATCCTCTATGAGCGCCTCGCCGGAGAGAAAAAGCTTGCTCTGATCAAAGGTGCAGATCATCTCTATTCAAAAGAGGAGCATCTCAGAGAGGCACGCGAGACTATAGTTCAGTGGTTTGTTGAGAAACTGGGTTCAGGCGACCCGGCGAAAATTTTTAAGGACAGGAAGGATGCTGGTGCAGAGCTTGCATACAGGTTAAAAGATTATAAGGACAGGAAAGATGTCATAGTGCTGGCCCTCCCAAGGGGAGGAGTAGTTACAGGCTATGAGATAGCTTCTTACCTTAATTGCCCGCTTGATGTTATCATAGTAAGGAAGTTAGGTTTCCCGGGGCAGCCGGAACTTGCCATAGGCGCGGTTTCAGAAACAGGTGCGGTCGTTTTGAATGAATCCATAATATCATTATACGGAGTAACAGAGGATTATATCCAGGATGAGATCTCCCGCCAGAAGAAATTAATTGAAAAAAGGGTTGATTTATACCGAAAAGGACAGAAGATACCGAATTTGAAAGGAAAAATAATCATACTTGTTGATGACGGGGCAGCTACAGGCGCCACAGCGAAAGCAGCCATCTCCACATTGAAGTTGGAGGGCATAGAAAAACTGGTCGTGGCTCTTCCTGTAGCTCCTCCAGACACGGCTGATGAACTGCGCCGGATGGCTGATGAATTTATCTGCCTTGAAACGCCTTATGATTTCATGGCAGTCGGGTCGTACTATGAGGATTTTGCCCAGGTGACAGATGAGGAAGTGGTAGATATCATGGGGAGGGCGAGGAAGAGCGCAAGAGCAACAGGTTAAAGAAATGTGATGCTGTAAATTATAGTCATCCGCAATACTTAATGTAAGTAATTAAAAATTTCAGTCAGCTTTATTAAGGTGAAACAAAACAAAATAATCAACCACAGAGTGCACAGAGGACACAGAGAAAAATTTGCCACGCGGAGGCGCAGAGAAATATTTCGAAAAAAGCTCTCTGTGCCTCTGAGTCTCTGTGGCTTCAGAAATAAATTGCCACTGAGACACAGAGAACACAGAGCAAAACCACAACTCTCTGTGTCCTCTGTGTTCTCTGTGGTTTATATACTAAAACGAACTGCAGATGAACGCAGATGCGCTATTCAGATGTTATACGGAAACCATGAATGTCAATAAATCAAGGTGAAAAATGAGCCTCAAGGGTAAATTAACAGAATTCCTGATAGTTAATGATCTCGTCCCTGTACAAACAAGATGGAAAAAAAGTGCAAGCAGTATCGGCAGGATGTTTAACGATGTTTTTCATATGCTCGATAAGAATGAAAGAGCCGGATTGACAAAAATGATGTACTGCTGGGGTCTTGAAGATGCGAACGAGATAGTCGGAACTCTAAAGATAGAAAGAAACCTGCACGGATGCGCGGTCGCATTGATGGGTATGCACCGCATCTTCGGGATCAAAAGCCATATCGCCGAGGAAAACGCTAACGAAATAAAAATCCATGCGACCGAATGCATGTGGAATAATAAAAAGGGCTGGACGCCGGAGGTCTGTGCATCTATAGACGGCTATGAGAGAGGGCTGACCGAAGGTATTGATAAGAACATATTACACATCTGCACAAAAAGAAGGAGCGCAGGTGATGATTTCTGCGAGCTGGTACTGAGGGAACGTTAAAGGAGTCAGCCTGAATTGCCCTGGCAGCAAATCGCACAGACATATTCTTCTCCTTTTTTCACAAAGTCCATACACCCGCACTCCTGGCAGGGTACTAACTCTCCTGTTTCATCGTACCGCCTCTCCGTACGCTCTGCCGCAGGCTTGCCTTTTCTTTCCATCTCCGGATGCGGCATATAGATGTATGTCCATACACCTTTAGCCTTCATACGTATATTTATGGTAGTAGGGATGACCGCCTCCCCGTGGTCGATAACGAACGTTGTATTAAGCTCCCTGTTTTCTAATACCTCCAGCGGATAGCCTACTTTAACATCCTCATACCCCATATCCCTGAGGCATCTTTTGAAGTTTTCAGCCACCCTGTGGAAATTTTCATGTATTTGCCTTTCTGCCATTACTTCTGCCATATTCACTCCCCGCTTTTACTAATTGGATAATATGCGTTCTTCGGTTATTAAAATATGTGCAGCAGGGTTGGGAAGATGTTTATCATGCCGTCTGCCGCTATGAAGCCATTTATTAACCGCGGTCTCTATTTTATGCTTAAAACCTCATGAACAGTTTTCAACAATATCTCAGCCGTATAAGGTTTTGGTAAAAAAGCGTTTGTATGGTTTGCGATATTTTTAAGTTTATCTTTTTCTGTCAGTCCACTAACTACGATAATTTTGACTTCAGGATTGATTTTACGAACCGCCCGGATGCTCGCATGGCCATCCATAACCGGCATCATCATATCCATCAGAATAACTTTGATTTTATCCATATTTTGAGCATACTCCGCTACCGCCTGTGCACCATCTTCGGCTGCAATCACTTCATATCCGTATGTTTCCAGAGTTGAGCACGTTATCTCACGAATTGAGCCTTCATCTTCAGCAACGAGAATCAATTCTCCCTGTCCTGTGAGCAGTTCAGGTTGCTGCATTTGTGCCCCTTGTATCTCAGTTTTAAACGCTGGCAAATATATCTTGAATGTCGTTCCTTTTCCAACCTCGCTGTTCACATTTATAAACCCGCCATGGCTTTTAACAATTCCAAGAGATGTTGATAGGCCGAGTCCGGTTCCTTTTCCGGGCTCTTTTGTCGTGAAAAACGGCTCAAATATCCTGTCAATTATTTTAGGAGGAATACCAGTCCCGGTATCCGAGACCGAAATGATGATATAAGGACCGACCTTTGCCTCAGTGTTCATACGCGCGTAGTTCTCATCCACTAAAAAATTCTTAGCAGAGATCTCCAGTACACCGCCATCAGGCATTGCATCGCGAGCGTTCACGCACAGGTTCATTATGACCTGGTACAATTGTGTGGCATCTCCTGAGATGGTAAAGAGGTCTCTGGATATATCGGTCCTGATTTCTATATTCTTATTAAATGTCTCTTTTGCAACTTTCTCGACCTCGGATATTATATGTGCTGCCTGGAGGGGTTTGCGTTCCCCATCAATACCCCGTGCAAATGACATGACCTGTTTTATTAAATTAGATCCCCGCTGTAAGTTCCTATCGAGGATAGTTAATAACTTCTGGCTTTGCTCATCTTTGAATTTTTCTTCTAACATTTGCAGAGATAGCATCATCGGCGTAAGCACATTATTGAGGTCATGCGCTATGCCGCCAGCGAGTGTGCCTATGCCCTCCATTCTCTGGGCGCGCAATAACTGCGATTCAAACTTCTTCTTCTCAGTAATATCGGTGTTGACGACGAGTATCGATTTCGGTTTACCTTCGCTATCACGTATCAGCGTCCAGTGGCTTTCGACTATCACATCTCTCTCGTCTTTTGTTATCTGATGCAGTTCGCCTGTCCACACCCCCTTCTCAAGCACAATCCTTTTTGCCTCAATTAGTTGGAGTGGCTCTTCTTTACCTTTAAACAAAAACTCAACAGGATTTTTGCCTATAGCTTCCTCTGCTGTCCAGCCATACAGGCGTTCAGCGCCTTTGTTCCAGTAGATAAGGCTGTGTTCTAAGCTTCGAACTCCTATAGCCTCTTGTGCATTATCAATAAGGGTAGCTTGCTCACGTATTTTCTCTTCAGCCTGCTTGCGCTGGATTATCGAGCCTAATTGAGTTGCCATCGCTGAAATTGTCCCAACTAATCGTTTATCCTCTTCACCGGATTCAAACATGTAAAATGTAAGAACAGCCAGCATCTGATCGTTGACTATAATTGGAATCCCTACACAGGATTTGAGACCTACTTCTCTTGCAATCCGGGCACGGGGATAAATTGCAACTGAGCTTGTTGAAATATCCTGAATCCATTCTGCTTTTTTGGATGCCCAGATCCGTCCGGCCAGCCCGGTACCAAGCGGAAATATGAACCGCTCGCTAAGCTTTCTAAATCCCTCCAAGCTCATACTACTGCCGTACCATGCCGGGCTGCGTTCGAGAACTGTTCCATCTTTGCTTTGGAACCACGCATCTCCATAATCCCATCCTGTGGCTTCACATACCTTCCTGAGTACTATCTCTATAGCCGAGTGAAAATCTTGAGCTTCATTGATTGCCTGGGTCATTGTTTGCAGGAGATGGATCTCTTCTTCAGCACGCCTGCGCTCTGTGATATCTTTGGCAATGATAGATATGCCATACTTAGAGTAGTATGCGTTAATCTCAAAAACGAGGTTCTTGCCATTGACCCGGTATTTGTTCACAAAACGCTTGGGTCGCTGGGTTTTTAATACTTCCCTGTACAACTTCTCTGCTCTTGATCCTTTTAGCTCAGGGAAAAGCTCAAAAAGAGATTTTCCGATAGCATCTTCCGCTGATATCCCTGTAAGCTTCTCGGACGCATTGTTCCAATAGATGTATCTTAGATCTTTGTCCAATGCATAGAAGACTTCTCCTATGCTTTCAGCAAGCCCCCTATACTTCATCTCATTGCTCCGCAACGTCTTCTCAGCCCGCTTGCGCTCTTCGATTTCAGCCTGCAATTTCATGTTGGCTTCTTCCAGTTCTGCGGTCCGTTCCTGAACACGTGTTTCCAGTTCGTTGCGCGCTTTGTGCAGTGCCTCCTCCATCCGCTTGCGCTTGGTGATGTCTTCGAAAACTGTATAGACCTGGTAGGGTTGGTCTTCCCCCGGTCGGAACAGAGGCACTGCACTAACGTTGATCCAGCGGTAGCCCTGCTTGCGCGGATTATAGACGCCCATCACCACGTCTCGCAGTTTCTGCCCGGTTCGCAGCGCCACCATCGCCGGATGTTCCGTACCAGGAAATGGCGAGCCATCCTCACGCACTATGTGGTGTTCGATGCTCACTGATGTTTCTCCCAGGAACTCTGCCGGGCCCTTGCCGAGAATCCACTCGGCTGCGGGATTCATCGAAATGATCTTGCCGTCTACATCCTGATATACCACGCCTTGCATCATCGTTTCCGCCAGCAGCCGATGGCGTTCCTCGCTCTGCCGAAGTGCCTCCTCAGCCCGCTTACGCTTTGTGATGTTCTCAAAAACAGCTACAAAGTATTCCCTTTTCGTACTATATACTGAGATGGACAACCATGCCTTCAAAGGTTTGAATTCGATTTCGAATTTCTCCGGCTTGCCCGTCAACGCGACCCGGCCATAAGTCTCAAACAGCTCCGGATATGACTCTTTGATTCCAGGAATTAACTCGGTGACTTTTTTGCCCACCACGTTTTCCAACCCGGTCAACCTTTCGAACGCACTGTTGACTTTGAGATAGACAAAATCTACCGGACGGCCATGGTCATCAAAAAGCATCTTGCAGTATGCGAAACCATCCAGCATGTTTTCAAACAGAGAGCGGTATCGCTGCTCGCTTTCCAGCAGTGCCTGCTCAATTCGCTTGCGCTCGGTGATTTCAGCCTGTAACGCTTCGTTGGCTTCTACCAGCTCTGCGGTGCGTCCCTTGACACGTATTTCTAACTCATGCGCCCTGTGCGATTCATCTTCAGCCGGCTTGTGCAAAGTTTCTGATTTTTCCGATTTCATTTTTCCCACCACGTCAAATAGTGGCAATTTACCTGGCTTATTCGCATCTTAATATGGTTTGGGCGTCTCACATTCTGGCTGTATAACAAACATAGATTCTTGTCTGTACATCTTTTGCTGAACCCCGATTTTATTGGTTGAATTTACACTCACAGTATGTTATTATTTCATCAATGATACAAAGCTGTATATTAACATGACGGCTCATTCACTGTGTATATATAATTTTTATAATAATATTTAGTCAGCAATTCATGGAAAGAGGAGTTTTATTATAAGCTTAAGACATCGACCTTAATCTTCTCCTCGCCACCCATTTCCTGAACTCATCCGCAAACAGCAGCAGCGCTGCAAAAGGCAGGAGGAATAGCCATTCGTTCAGATTCAAAGGCGCCGTGCCGAATATGCGCTGTAGCTGCGGCGTATACACTATAAGCAGTATGAGGATAATTTCTATCGCTATACCCGCAAGAAGGTATTTGTTTGTAAAAACGCCCGCTTTGAGCAGTGATTCCCTTGTAGTGCGGCATGTCAGGCCGTTCGCTATCTGTGTTACGACTATGGCTGCAAGGGTTATGGTGGTGGCTTTAAGATAAAGCGGGTCGGTATCGGAGAGGCTCAGCCCGTAGCTCCAGCCGCCGCTTTTTAACACATAGTAATACCCGCTCATGGCAGCCGCAGCCTCGATGACTCCAAGAAAAAGGTATGAGCGCAAAAGTACCGGTAATGTAAGCAATCTCTCACCTCTTTTCCTGGGAGGGCGGCTCATCACGTCAGGCTCGGGCTTTTCAGCCCCGAGCGCTATCGAAGGCGCCATGTCGGTGCCAAGATCGATTATCAGTATCTGGAGCACCTTGAGAGCCAGGGGTATTCGCAGAAGCACGAAGAGCAGGTAGGGAACCATCTCAGGGACAAGATGCGAGAAAATATATGTTATGAAGCGCCGGATGTTATCGAACATCGCTCTTCCTTCTTCAACCGCAGACACAATGGTGGCGAAGTTATCATCCAGCAGTATCATATCCGCCGATTCCCTTGCAACGTCAGTACCTGTTTTTCCCATCGCCACGCCGATATCGGCTTCTTTCAGCGCAGGTGCGTCATTGACGCCGTCGCCAGTTACTGCTACTACCCTGCCCATATCCTTTAAGGTTCTCACGATGCGAAGTTTATTCGCAGGCGCGGCCCTTGCAAACAGGACATCACCCTGGAGAGCCTTCTCAAGTTCGCTTTTGCTCATCCTGTCAAGTTCCCTGCCGGTGATTATTACGGGCTCTTTAGCGATTCCAACCTCGTTCGCTACCGCTTTTGCCGTGAGCGATTCATCCCCGGTTATGATTATTATTTTTATCCCGGCCTTTTTGCATTTCTCAACAGCAAGCGGCACCTCTTTTCTGGGCGGGTCGCGAAGCGCCCCTATACCCAGGAACACTAGGTTCTCTTCGAGTTTTTCCCTTTTGTATCCCCCTTCAATATCTTTTTTCGCAAAGGCTATCAGCCGCATGCCCCTGCCCGCGTAATCTGATACCTGCGCTCCTATCCGCTCTTTATCAGCATCTGTGAGTTCCCGTATCCCCTCTCCGGTTGCTATGTGCGTGCACTTCGCAAGTATCGTCTCAGGCGCACCTTTGGAATACAGGACAAGCCTGTTCTCTTTCCTGTTCACAGTGCTCATCATTTTCCGCTCGGAAGTGAACGCTATCTCATCCACACGTTCCCACTCGCTGCGTACCTCGCCCATTACGGATGACGCCCCCTGAAGGAGTGCAGCCTCGGTAGGCTCACCGATCACCTTTTCACCTTCTATTCTCGCATTATTGCATAATATCGCCGCTAACAGTAATTCACACGGCTCTGCCTGTGAGGTTTCCCTGCTCTCATGCGGCATATAAATGTACTCAAGCGTCATCCTGTTCTCGGTAATCGTCCCGGTTTTATCCGTGCATATCACGTTTGCACTCCCGAGAGGTTCTACCGAGGCGAGTTTTTTTATGAGCGCGTTCCTTTTTGCCATCCTCTGGCTTGCAAGGGATAAGGAGAGGGTAACGGTAGGCAGCAATCCCTCAGGCACGTTCGCAACTATGATGCCGATGGCGAACAGGAAGTTATCCTGCAGGCTTATGCCAATAGATTCTCCTATTGCGAAAAATATGAAGCCAAGCCCGACTGAAATGATTGTAATTACACGTGTGACAAATGTCAGCTCCCGCTGAAGCGGCGTCGGGGCTTCCTCGATCTCCTGCGTAAGATGCGCTATCTTCCCGAACTCTGTTGCCATTCCGGTTGCAAAAACGACCGCAATCCCGTATCCTCTCACTGTGGTGGTTCCCGAATAAATGAGGTTGGCAGGTTCTACATCCCCGGATTCAGGTTCGTCCTTCCTCATCTGCGGTTCGGATTCTCCTGTAAGAGGTGAATTATCCATAGCAAAGTCAACTGCTTTGATAATACGTGCATCAGCGGGTACACGGTCCCCATCCCGTACGATTATCACATCCCCGGGCACTATTTGTCTTGCAGGTATCATTATCTCTTCCCCGCCCCGGATCACGCTTGCCTGGTAGGGCATTAGTTTTTTTAAAGCCTCGGAGGCTTTTTCCGCCCTGTATTCCTGGAAAAAAGTGAACAGGGCGTTTATGAAGATCACAGCGAATAAGGCATATGCCAGGTTCCTCATGCTGGTATCGTTCCCAAGCCAGCCTGCAAGGAGCGCAAGCCCTCCGGCGATCCACAGTAAAACCGCGAACAAATCTGCAAGGTGCGATGCGAATTGAATCAGCCTGGAAGCTCTTTTTCTCTCAGTGATTATATTCTCCCCGAAATCCGAGAGACGCTTCCTTGCTTCCTTTTCAGTCAAACCCTGCTCTGTGGTATCAAGTTCCCTGAACACATCTTCCCTGGCCAAAGCCTGTATCTTCACAGCTTCTGCCTCCAGATCAGAACATCGCAGAGTATGCCTGATAGCATCCGTTCTATCGGATTGCCGTAAACCACTTCTTTTAAAATGCCCCGCCTGCTTGCTCCCATGAGAGCCATGCTGTGCCTTCCTATTGCGGCTTCCTTGGGTATGGCGTTTATACTGCTCTCTGCAACCACCACCCGTACCTCTACATCAACCCCCAGCACCTTCAACGCATCTGCAACAGGCGCCATATTTTCTTCGCCTTTCTGGCGCATTGTGTAAATGTCTATCCACGGAAGGTCGTACCAGCGCGGGAATTCTATTACATGCAGTATCTCAACTCTGTAACTGTAGAATTTTGCGAGGCTTGAGGTAAGCATTAAAAGCTCGCTCGTGGCATGTTCCCTGAGGGCTAACGGCAGGAGCATGCTTCTCCCTTTCTTAGCTATTCCGGACGGTTTTACTGCAAGCATGGCGCAGGGTGCTTTGAGCATGAGTTTTTGCGTAATACTGCTTACAAACAACCTGTGTTCGCCGTGGCGGGTAGCCAGGACTAAAAGATCTGGTTGCTCTTCATTGATAACAGCCAATATGGTCTTGACGACGTCCCCTTTTCTGATGATGCCCTTTGCCCGTATGCCGTAAGTACCTGCATGCTGGCGCAGGTGCTCTACTGCGTAGGATAAATTTTCGCTCTCCACTTTCCCTGTATCGACAGCAAGCACTACGAACTGGCTGTCCAGGGAAGAGGCAATAGCCACAGCATGGCGGGCTGCAAGCTCTGAATGGAAAGAGCCGTCTACGGCAGATATTATTTTCCTGTACAATCTTTACTCCCATTTTATAAGATTGGAATTCTTTCCTATTATAGTTATAACACATAGATTTAGGAAAATTTGTAAAGGTAGGGCTTATAAATCCCTATATGTTATGAAATTACAATGGGGGGCGCCGTGTGGACAGGATTTACAGGATAAATTATTAACTCAGCATCCTCATCTTGTAAATCTATAGTTTCTCGCATAACATCTGACAATATTCTATAAACCACAGAGGGCACAGAGGACACAGAGCGAAAACTACAACTCTCTGTGCCCTCTGTGTACTCTGTGGTTTATTCTCTTGTTTTGGCCACTTTAATAAACCCCTGCCGCCCTTTTAATCTCCGCGCCAAGCGACCTGAGTATCGCATCGCGCAGGGCATTGGCTTCAAGGCTTGTCCTCACCCTGGGGCGGGGAAGGTTATTCTTAAAGATCTCCTTTACCGTGCCCGGGCGGGCTGACATCACGGCGACCCAGTCTGCAAGATAGACCGCCTCATCCACGCTATGGGTGACGAACAGGGCGCTTATATGCTCTTTCTCCCATATCCTCAGGAGTTCAGCCTGCATGAGATTCCTCGTCTGGGCGTCCAGTGCGCCGAAGGGCTCATCCATCAACAAAAGCTTCGGGTTGTTTGCATACGCCCTCGCGATCCCGACCCTCTGCTTCATCCCGCCGGACAGCTCGTGGGGGTAGTGGTTCTCAAACCCTTTCAATCCCACGAGCTCGATATAGTGCCGTGAAATCCTCTCACGCTCCTCTTTTGGCATCTTTTTTACTTCTGGCCCGAACTCGATATTGCCTCTTACGGTCCTCCACGGGAACAGTACATATTCCTGGAACACGAAACCGCATTCCTCGTTTACGCCTTCTATTTTTTTCCCGTCAAGGAAAAGCTCGCCCTCAGTCGGCGTCTCAAGCCCTGCAACGAGGCGTAGAAGCGTGGTTTTCCCGCATCCGCTCGGACCGAGAAGGCATACGAACTCACCGTCCCCGACTTCGAGGTTCACATCCGAGATGGCAAGAAAATCATTGAATCTCCTGGATACGCCCTGTAAGACTAACCTGCCCATTTTATGAACCTCTTTTGCAGAAGAAGTATGCTGATATTCATTATGTACCCGATGATGCCTATAACTATCATGCCTGCCACCATTTCGGCATAGCGCCCGAGGTCGCCCATGTTCCAGATAAAGTAACCAAGACCCACAGGGCTCCGGATGACCATCTCAGCCGCAACGATAGCCATCCAGCCGACCCCAAGCCCGATACGCAAGCCGGCGATTATGGACGGGAGAGCAGAGGGGATGATCACCTTTGTCACTATGTCAGACCCGGATGCCCCAAGTGTCTTTGCGGCATCTATCAGCCTTGCATCCGTTGATTTTACACCATGTATCGTGTTCAGGATGATGGGGAAGACCATGCCGATGAACACGATGAAGATCGAACCTCCGCTGACAAGGATGAATATGGCCAGCGGTATCCATGCCATCGGCGGCATGTTCCTTATTATTTCAACGAGCGGATTAAGAATATCCCGTATAAGTTTCGAATATCCTATCCCTATGCCTACCGGGATAGCGATGATAAATGCGATGATGCCTCCCTGGATGACGCGCATCAGGCTTGCTTTCACGTGATCTGCTATCCCGTACGTGATAACAGGACCGTGAGACTGCATGAACAGTGAACGCGTAAACGCGTACCATGTTTCAGGCGGCGTGGGGATATCCCTCAGGCGCATAAAAGGAATGTTGAAAACGTTATCCCGTGCAAGCGTTACCAGGGCATGCCATAATAGCACAAAAAAGAAAAGGGAGAGGATATTTATTATCAATCCTCTTCTTCCGGATTCATTTTTCATTAAGTAACGACCTTGACACCTTCCTTATCAGCCGCCATCAGGAAAAGAACGTGCTGGATCGTTCCCTGTCCGGGATATCCCACGGTCTTTCCTCTGAGGTCTTTCAGCGAGGTGATGTTCCTGGCTACCACTATCACAGAGCCTTCATCGTTCATGCCCGCTATGACACCTACACGCGCATCATCTATCGTGAAATCGTTGCTGTTTATCCTGTGGATGATAACCGGGGGAATGCCCAGGCTTCCCACATCCACCGTGCCGGCTTTGAAGCCTTTCTGCATCTCGAATGCGCCGTTCTGGAACGGGGCTCCTTCTGCCAGGGTGATATTTATCCCGACATCCTTATACCAGCCTTTTTGCCAGGCCACATAGAATGGCAGTTCGTGTATATCATTGATAAGGTAGCCATAGCGCACGGTTACAGGCTTTTTCAGCGACAGGCTGCTGAGGTTGGCATCTTTGTTCTGCACAGCCCATTCGACATACTGGTTGGTTATCAGCGAGTTCGCATAATCGGACGCGTTCTTATACCCTGACTGGTTCCACTTCGCAGGGTCAAAGATGCCGAAGTCCTGTATCTTTTTGATAAAAGTCGTTGCTCCCGGGACATCAGTGGCATATACGAACTCGACATCGGAAAGGCTCATATTGGCCGCATTCCGGTCAGTGAGACCTCCGAAATCCATTGTATAGTTGATCAATTCTTCATGGTCTGGCGAACCCGGACTCTTTGCATTATTGATATAATCCACTGACCTGAGCTGAATAAGAGCCATGCGTTTGAGTATCTCATCGGAATTATTTGTGTTCTTATGCCAGTTGTAATTGTATGCAACAACACAGCAGGGATGCCCTTTCCATATGTTGCCTGAGTACGACAGGGGTTTCCCGTACCCGCTGGTAATAGCTATTGACGGGTAGGGTTCCCACATTATGAACCCTGCTATTTCGCCTGTGGCGAGCCTCTGCACCATATCCTGCCCGCTCATCTTTACAAGATTGACAGGCACAGCGGTTTCTAGGGCTTTGTTACTTTCAAGGCATCCTGCTACAAGTATGATCAGACCGGCAGCGAACAATATCTTCAATGAGTTTCTCATGGTTTCCCTCTGTAATAATTAATTATTATCATCTCGATTATGCCTTATTTAACTTTTCCTGATTGGTACGCGGAATAACCCAAATGTATTAATAATCAGTAAAATATATACGATCGTGATAAGAGGTAATCATGACAGCAGATGATCTAATAAAGGCGGCGGCAGAATCGGACGAGGCATTCATCAAGGAGTTCGGAAGGATAATCAAGGAAGAACTTCGCATATCGGCGGCGGAATTCAGCGAACGCTCCGGCATACCGCCAAGCACCATATACAAATTACTATCAGGGCACCGTGAGCCCAATATCAAAACCCTGCGGCAGATAGTGAAGATGCTCCGAAAAATGGAAGGGACAGAGAAAAATGATTTTATCGCGGTCATCGCGGCGCGTCCTGTTCTGGATTACATAACTGAGAAAAAGCTGAAAGTAGGGGGGCACCTTCTGACGATCAGGGAATACTCAGCCACATCAATGGAAGAAGCTATCATCGCCGCTATCAAAGCTGAAAGGGACGGGGCAAAAGCTGTGGTCTGCGCGCCCATTGTGAGCACAACTGTCGAGAAGGTGCTGCGCATCCCTGTTGCAACGATCATGCCGAGGGACAGCCTCATTGAGGCGATCGAACTTGCAGCAAAGAAAATGAGTTAGTGATAATGAGGCAGAGGATCGCTTATCTGGAAAAAACCCTTGAAGATGCTGCAAGGATAGATGAAAAGCAGCTTGCAGATGACATAAAAGCTGCGGGTTTTAAATGCAAAAAATGCGCGCAGTGCTGCAAAGCTGAATACGGGGATAACACGGTATCCGTATTTCCCCGCGAAATAAGACGCATATGCGAAAAAACAGGACTGTATAAGGAGGGAATAGCAACCCCGACACCTTCGGAGGATACCGATTCGGAGGGGAATATCCATACCTTTGAATGGGTTCTGAGAAGAGAAGGAGACTGCGTTTTTCTAAAGAATGGCCTGTGCCAGGCGTATGAGTGCAGACCGCGTATCTGCAAAACCTATCCTTTTTATTTGCAGGAAGGGCACCTGATGGTTTCTGAATGCGCCGGGCTTGGAGAAGAAATTAGTGATGAAGATAGCAAAAAGATTGCAGCATTATTAAAAGAACGTTACATCACTGAAATTAAAGAATCGATTTTGCTTCTTGAGAGATTCAGGGGGTTCAAACCGGGAGGCATGGGGAACATATGTGTACATGATAGCGAGGGGGAGCACTGGATTTATAGCCCTAATATTCAATATAGATAAGAAGTTAATAGATTCACAACATTACAAATATAAACGATAAACTATTACTAAGTTCTATGAGATTGCTAGCACTATCAGACCTTCACGGCGATTACTCCCACATCGAAGCCCTCCTGGACAAAGCTGGGGATATTGATGCCGTACTGATAGCAGGCGATATAACGAACTTCGGACCTGATGAACGTGCGCTTGATCTGCTGGGGATGTTCAGGGAACCCGTACTTGCAGTGCCGGGCAATTGCGATAACCCCTCGCTCCTCAAGATGCTGGATGAGAACGCCATAAGCCTTCATAATTCATCTTATACTCTCAATGACCTGACCTTTGTAGGTCTTGGGGGCTCAAACCCAACCCCGTTCAATACGCCATTTGAGCTTTCGGAAAAGAAGATCGGTGAGTACATCGGTACATTACTGGCAAACTTAAAAGGCAGGATCATCCTGCTCTCCCATGCCCCGCCGCGAAATACACTGGATAAAGTGCCGCGCGGGAACGCGGGAAGCGAAGCATTGGCCCGATATCTTGGACGATTTGACCTCATCGTATGCGGACATATACACGAGGCGCGGGGTTCGGTAAAAGTAAACGGCACGCTCGTTGTGAATCTCGGTGTCGCGTCAAAAGGGCAGGCTGCACTCATAACGATAAATGAAGAAATAAAAATAGAGCTTATTGATGCATAATGATAAAAATCGCAATATCAGGTAAAGGCGGCGTCGGAAAGACAACAGTGTCAGGCACACTTGCACGGCTTCTTGCAAAACAAGGTTACGATGTACTTGCAATAGATGCCGACCCGAGTATGAACCTTGCCTCGGCGCTCGGGATAAAGAACCCGCCCAGACCTTTGACCGAATTTAAGGAACTCATCGACGAAAGAGCAGGCGGACCCTCAGGGATGTTCAAGTTAAATCCAAAGGTAGATGACATCGTTGAGAAATTCGGCGTCACGGGACCTGATAATGTAAAATTGCTTGTCCTGGGCACGGTAAAAAGGGGAGGGAGCGGCTGCATGTGCCCTGCAAGCTCGTTCCTGAAGGCTCTCCTGCGCCATGTTATCCTGAAGATGAACAGCGTGGTAATCCTGGACATGGAAGCAGGAATAGAGCATCTCGGGCGGGGCACGACAAAAGGAATCGATATAATGCTAATAGTAGTTGAGCCCGGGGCGCGGTCGGTAGAAACGGCTGGAAGGATAGTGGAACTTGCCCGCCAGATAGACATAAGGAATTTCGGCGCCATAATAAATAAAGCAGGGGGAAATTTGCAAGAAATCGAAGATAAGCTTAACGGATACGGTATCCCTGTAATCGGTACGATACCGTATGATATCACCCTTATCCGGGCTGACATGGAAAGTGCCGCTCCCATAGATAAGGGCGGGGCTGCTGTTGAAGCGATGAAAGATATATGGGAAAAACTGCAAGTAAAGAAGGGGTGAACAACATAAAAAAACAGGACAGGATCCCCTGTGGATGCAGGTGCATAGATGACCTTCTTGGCGGGGGATTTGAAACCGGGATAGTCACGCAGCTCTACGGCGCTTCAGGTACGGGAAAGACAAATATATGCATGCAACTGGCAGTTGAATGCGTAAGGAGCGGGAAGAAGGTCATCTATATAGATACCGAGGGTTTTTCGGCTGAGCGGTTCAGGCAGATAGCGGGCGAGGAGACAAAAAAAATAGCAAGCGACATAGTCATATACGAACCCGCAAGCATGGAGCAGCAGTACTCCGCCATCGTGGATCTCGGGAAGCTCATGAACGAGAAAATAGGTTTGATAATACTGGATTCTGCGGCGCTTTATTACAGGCTCGGGCTTACCCAGGATGATAAGGGCGAGGAGAACATGGCTCTTAGGCGCGAGCTTGTGAACCAGATAGGCATCCTTCACGGGATAGCCAGGAGATACGATGTGGCTGTGGTAATAACGAACCAGGTTTATAAAGACGTTAATACGGGGGAGATATGCCCGATCGGGGGAACTGCGCTTGAGCATCTCTCAAAGACAATCATATTTCTTGAGCGGGCGGGAATATCCAGGCGAAAAGCTACGCTCCAGAAGCACAGGTCAAAGGGCGAAGGTGCCCACTGCGAATTCATTCTGACGGACAAGGGTGTGCAATAGTTTTACTTTGGTTTTTGCCCTTTCAGGATCATCATAAGTTTCTGCACGAAATCCTTGAGCGTGGTCTGTCCGGGTTTTGGCGCACCCTTTGGTACTTCATTTGGCAGCCCATCAACTGCCGGTTTTTCCTGTTTTTTAGGCTCAGGCTCTTTTAAAATGTACCATGATGAGATCTCGACGTATGCTATAATCCCTATAAATGCAGACCAGATCAAAAGCAGGATGTGGATATTATATACGGGCACAACCACAGAAAATTGTATCTGCGAAAAGAACTCCATTGTCCATTCAGGCAGTAAATAAATGGCTAAAACCGGGAGGAACACCAGCACAAGCGCGGAGAGCAACGGCGAGACATAAATGAGAACCATCAGAATAATAAGCGTGTATATAAAAAAGACCAGAAGCGAAAGTATTTCCATAATTTATCATCTCCTCTTTAACCTGATTAAAATATAAACAGCAACTGCCACACCAGCGAATATCCCTGAGATAACCGCAAACGACGAGACCATGAATGAGAGTATTTCATCCGGTGTTGCTTTTAAAGGCGATTCAGTACTCATTTTGCTTATTGTGTTCCCAGTATCGATATTGTTCCTGGCACCGCTGATCTCAACTGTGTTCGATTGCGCCTGCCTTGCGACCCCGTGGATATCCCGGTAGATAGCGCTGGCGGCGGGCAGGGATACAATATCACCCGGCAAAGAATATATGATGGCGGTATGTTCTCCGGCCGCAAGCATACCTGACCATGCCGCGACCCCGCTCACAACAGGTTGTCCGGCGGATATTTTATCGGACAGGTTCACGATAGCGGGTCTATCCCCGGTATTATTTATATCCAGCTTCACATTAAGGAGATTACCCCCTTTTGCAGCGGATTTTGTAATAACTACCAGTGGCCCGTGGACAGTTACCACCGCTTCTTTCGATGATGATGTATTCTTTTTCCATTTTGCCATTGCGGGCGGAAGTATATACTGTCCGACCTTTTGTACCGGGGCAGGGTACTCGATATTAGATGAGACCCCGGGTTTGAGTTTTATAGTCCAGTTGAGCTGCTTTAAATCATTTTTTTCATCATAAACGGTATCATAAACGCTTATCGATTCCTCTGTTGAGCCCCCGTTGTAAATGAAAAGATCAACAGTAACATTCTGCTCATCGGTATCCGTAGCTGCCCACTTTGTTATCGAAACAACAGGCATGATATGGATGGCCTTACTGACTCTGTTTGAATATTCGTTGCCATAATAATCGCGTGCCATTATTGTTGCTGTGATGGTAACCGTGGAATTTTCAGGTGACTGCTTAATCCTGGACCGGAAATATGCCGTGCCTGTAGCATTGGTCGCTGAGAACGTGGCAGGCAGCATCTCCGTGTTTGCGCTGCTTTCAAGAGTAATACCTTCTATATTCAGATCAACATCGCTTGCTGTATTCAGAGTAACCTGAACATTTTCATCCGGGTAGTATTCCTCCTTATCCGTGGAAATACTGGCTTTAACCGCGGGTAAGGAATATGTCAGGAAATCAAGCCCAACAAAGCCATCCTGGCTTATGTTTGTAACTGCTATCCGCAGATTCCCGTAATCACCGTAGCTATCCCTTGAAAAAGACCTTGTTTCATACGTATTTTTACCGGATATCGTCAGGTTGACGGATTCGGGGCCGAAACTTTCCGCGCGCAGAGTATAATTCATGAACTCGTATTTTTCTCCCCATTTCAGAATTTTATTACCAGCCGGTCTCCAGATAACTTTATTCTCGGGTTTGCTTATCGAAACCCAGGCATATTGGCCCCATATCCCAAGCAGTGTTACCCTTATATTGTTATATTCCCTGTACCCATTGGTATTGAACTCTTTTTGTTCTATCTTGTTCTGGTCTTTATAAACTTCAATAATAGCTCTTGTAGCATCTACGGTCTTTGCCTTTATAAGGTAATTCTCGAACGTCAGTGTATCATTCGCCCCTATAAAACCGGAGGATTTTGCCGCCCAGGCGGTATCTATCATGCTTGCGGATGCAGCGGGGGCAAAACCGAGCAGTAAAAGACATATTGATATTTTTATATTCATGTTTTAATCTTTCTTATGTTATTTTAAACTGTTTCTGGTATTCTGGCTTTTGTATGTATACTCGTCTTCACACCTTTATTTATATCAGTGTGAATCCAATGCGAATATAACTAAAGAGTTATAAAAATACAGAAAAAAAGTTATCGTTCATATCGCTTTAACAAAAGAGGTAATCTGATTGCCTTTCGACCACACGGATTTAAAAGAAATGAAGCGGAGCGGAGATGTTGAGGGGCTGCTCTGCATCCTGGAAGCGGGCGATGTGAAGGAGGTAAGGGAAGCTGTACGCATCCTGGGGGAACTCAGGTACAGGAAAGCCATCAGGCCTCTGGTCGGGCTCCTTGAAAAGGATGATATCCAGGTTCGCGCAAATTCGGCGTGGTCCCTGGGTGAAATAGGGGATGTGAAGGCCGTTCTGCCTCTTATCGGGCTTTTAAACGACCCCAGTGAGAACGTGCAGATATATGCGGCGTGGGCGCTTGGCAGGATAGGTGATAAACGTGCGATCACTGCCCTTGAATCCATGCTGGAGAGCGGCTCAACTGAGGTAAGGAAACATGCAAGGGAAGCAATAGACAGGATAGAATCAAGCGTGGATGGTAAGAAAAACAGGGGTAACGGCAATTACAGGGGCGAAGAGGATAGGGTTTCCTCATCCGATCCGGATATACCCCTGGTGACCCTTGACGTTCCCATGGACAGGCTTGATTGCGATTATATAACGAGAGCGGAAGGAAACTCAAAGACAGGCAAAGTGAAGTTTTCCGGAGATGTGGCTGTAAAAGATATAATAAATGCAAACCAGAAGAGCACCCGCAGGGTCGTCCTGGGCTTAAAAAACGATTTTAGCGGATTGGTTTCTGTTGATATCCTATTAAGGTACAGGGACAGCGAAGGAGATACAAGTTCGGTATGGATGCGGGTAGCAACTCCCGGAGGAAGCCCGGCAGTAAGCGGCGGCGAGGCGGCCAGAGCCAGAGAAACAGGGGAACAGGCAGGTGAAACAGGGAGGAAGACGCATCACGGGGACTTTAAGAGAGCCAGAATAAAACCGGGAAGGAAACAGGCTCCAAGGCATGTTGATTATGAGGTTGCTGAGGACGCAAGAGACGAACCGGAGAGGGAAGAAGTAGAAGAGGAGCAACCCTATCCTGAGGATTTTGTTCCTGAGGAATATCCCGAAAGAAGGGCCTTCAAGAGAAAAGAGACCGCAAGGCATGATGCTGTTCCCGACGAGACAGAGCCGGATTCAGGAGCCGATGACGATATCCGGATGGAAGCGCAGCCGGTGGTCAGGAAGAGGTCGCAGCCGGAAAAAGCCGAACCTGAAGTGGCGAAGGCCAGGGTTGCAAAACCGGAACTGAAAGTACAGGCTATCACGCCGGTAAGAGAAGAACCGGAGATCCCGGAGCCAAAGCCGGTAAAAGCAGAGCCGAAAATACAGGAAACCAGACCGGTAACAAAGGAACCGGAAATTGAGCCTGCAAAACCTGAGCCAAAGGTAGAGGATGTTAAACCACCAGCATCGAAGGCACAGGAAATCAAGCCTGTAAAAGCGGAGCCAAAGGTACAGGAACCTAAAGTTCAGGAGACAAAGCCGGTAAAAGCAGAACCAAAGATACAGGAGGTCACTCTGCCGAAGCCGGAACCCAAAGTAACGGAGATAAAAACCGCAAAGACAGAACCAAAGGTAGATGAATTTAAGCCATTGAAACCTGAACAAAGGGTGGTGGAAATAAAACCACAGCCTCAGGCAGTAAAAGTAATCGAAAAAACTCAGGCAACCCCCCCGCCTGCAAAAGCCGTGGAGAACGTAGATTCGGCAGTCAGGCTTTTATCCGATATCGGAATGTCGGGAATGACGGAGGCTGCATCGGCGGTAACCCAGCTTGGGGGTGAGGAGGCAGATTCGCTGCAATCCAGGCTGCGTACACTGCCGATAGACCAGATGAGTGAAGAAATAATCAGCCTCGGGGAATACATTGCATCGGTTGAAGTTAACCTCCACGGCAAAAGCGAATCAGGGGAGATGAACGGCACGATGATCATGTTTTTCCCAAAAGACGTGGCTTTATCAATTGCGAATGAACTCCTCTGCAATCAGCCGAACGCTTTAGTCAAAGAATTTACGGAGGACATAACTTCCACATTGAAGGAAACAGCCAATATTTTCGGAGGCCAGTATGTTAGTGCTATATCCGAATATATCGGGATGCCTATATTACTTAAAGCACCTACGTTCAAAACAGGCGCATCATCACAGGTTGCGGAATCAATGATGAAAGATATATCCGGAAAAGTCGATTTCGCGCTTGCGACCGACCTTACTTTCGGGAATAATAAGACAGGCAGGCTGGTAATGCTTCTTGACCCCAAGTCCTACGATATCATTATAACAAAACTGTTTTGAGCCTGGATAATTTTTTTCGCTTAAGGATAATAGGACTTACGCGATTGAACTCTATTTTCAACATCGGTATGCATTTTTGCATTGTGTATTCCATATTGACTAATATTCGATATGCGGATGCTGATGATCTACAATCAAACGCGTAAGTCCTGTTTTGGTCAAAATCAGATGGGCCCGCGGAGATTCGAACTCCGGATCTCCGCCATGTCAAGGCGACGTCATAACCAGCTAGACCACGGGCCCGGTTCTCTTCACTTGTGAATAATCGTTATTAACGATTAAATTCGTAGTGAAGAGCATCAGTTATTTTAAAACTGAGCGTCTTCTAACAACGCAACAGACATACTTATAATTAACTAAAGTTATGCATTGATAGATATGTATATATACTGTGTTGTCTTACTATGATACATTAAATATAAAATAAGTGGGATTAAATCTCTATGGGCAAAAAAACTAAAGCACGAAAATCTGGGTCTTCTCTAATAATGACCATTCCTGCTGATATAGCAGAACTAATGGGGGTTAAAGAAGGGACAGAGTTAGAATTAGAGCCTTTCACAACTAATAGCCTGCAATTGAAAGTATTAAAATAAGCCATCGAACGCAGTTACTTCTCATCTCATAAGCCCGTTAAATTGTCCTTAAAATAGTGCATTTAAGCAAGACGATATCTATCTATACTTGATACGAGATATTGCTGTAATAGAGCTATGTTAAAGCATATAACGCTAAAAAGAATCACAGATTTGTAATTATCAAACTCATAGTTCAGTAACGCTTTTTACGCTCTGCGTCCTGAAAGTTTCACTCCATGTAAATGGGGTTTTTTCCACGTCTATTGTGAAAGAATGATTTAAATGAGTGTAGAGCACCATGGAAATAACATTATATGAACTTTTTTTATATTATTATATAGTCCTCTCTTCATAACCTTTAAGTATCCTGAAATCAATCCGCATAGCAGTACTTTATTTTTTATAAAGGACGAAAAAACGATGGAAATATGTAAATAAAATTAAAAGGAGGAAATTAAATATGACGGGATATCCAGTAAGGTACTCACCCTCACGTATGCCAGTTTTTCTACCAAAGCTTCAAGTGGCATATCCCGTGAGGCGATTACAGCAACCCGTAATAGAAGACCCATGGGATGGGTTCATTGCAAGGGTTTTGTACCAGGCAACTAAGAAAGCATTGGAAAATGCTCCGATGACAACTTTAGGACTCATATGTGGAGCAATAACAGGTGGCTCTGTTGCCGGATGGAAAGGTGCTCTACTTTGCTCCATATTCATCGGATCGCTTGGTGCAATAGCGGATGCGGAAATCACAAACAATAACCAAAATACGTACTACAGAGCATATTAAGCACCGTTCTTTCGGTGCTTTTCACTTTTTCTATACACACTTCAGTATTAGAGTTTATTGGAACCGCACTGTTCTTACCACGTTTTTCCTTTTCTCTAAAACCCACTGAAGATTCGCCATAACAGTTTCCAGTCAAATTTATATAGAACGCAGTTGTAATAAACTTCAATTCAGTTAACACCCCCCAGACCGGTGGATAAACTTTTGTCTGGGTGAATAGGCAAACTGAATCGGAATAACTTTATATTTTTTGGGAATTATCCTTCAGATATCCATCTTTAAAATAACATTTTTTCATGAGAATTATGGATAATCCCTCAGATTATATTCTAAGCCTTTTAAATTACTTATTCCAATATCTAAGGTATTGGAGATTTTATTTAGTATATAGAATAGAAGGTTTTATATAGTAAGCTTGAGTTAGCAAATAACTAATCGAAATAATTGAGAGATGATAAAAATGAACATAATATCAAGTTGCGCCTATCCAGTAGAATATGCAATAGAAATGGATAGGTTAGTGGATTCTGGCGTATTTCCCTCGAAGAATGCAATCGTTAGAGAGGGAATCAAGAGGGTCTTACAGGAACAGTCGATGAACACCAAAGCTCAGGATCAGAGCAAAGGAGCAGGAGTATCGCAGTAATAAGAATAAACGGGAGCCGAAGCCCCCAAAACAGAGACGCAATCACTGTTCTGTTTTGCTGCTATATATAGTTAATTAGCGGGGTTAAGGCTACTGATATCGAAAAACGAAGTGATATTATGAGTTCAGATACAAAACAACAGCAGCAACAGGAACAACAGGATGTTGCTCCAAATACCTTTACTAAACCACTTTCTGATAAAGCCATTCTAAAAATCTATGTTCAGAACAAAAACCATACAATAACTATCGAAGACCCCAATGGTAAATTCACTCCTATACTTATTGATTCCCCTACAAATTTATGGTACACAAAAACTAAAAAAATAGACGAAATAATAAGTGGAATCAAATCTAAATATACAAAAGAGCAGCTTGAAGATAGCTTTAGTGATGAAACCCTTAATAATTTAGAAAATAAAATTAATGAAGTAACTGGTAAGTTGATTAAACATCTTCCACCGATAATAACGGATATACCAGGTGATATTGGTTCTGATAATAAAAAAGAAGACAGTATAATAAAGTTTCATGCCAACGTTATAATAAGCCAAGTAAAAATAGTAACCCTTGAAGATGCAAAAGAAATGTGGATATATAATCCAGAGATGGGGTATTATACTAACACTGCGGAAAATTATATTCAAACATATTGTTCTAATGTTGATGAGTTATGTACCAAATCAGCCTTCAATAATCTTATCGGGGTAATTCGAGGTCTCACTTGGATAAAGAGAAAAGATTGGCATGAAGATCAAGACTATATTAATCTTATAAACGGTGTTGTGAAAATAGAAACTGGAGAGCTACTACCACATGATGAGAAATATAAATTTAGGGGTAGGCTTGAAATAAACTATGATGCTAATGCCAAATGCTCTAACTTTGATAAATTAATTACTGAAGCACTTCCAGAGACCGATAGATTACTATTACAGGAATGGTTCGGTTATAACCTGATGAATACTGCTGCTAAGTTTGCCATGGTATGGTTGGGTATAGGCGACAGCGGCAGAACAACGATATCAAGAATACTTACAGAGTTATTGGGTGGTCTTGATAAAGTACAAGGCAGTTCCCTTGGCGAATTATCAGATTCGAACAGCAGACATGCAGCTTACTTGGATGATAAGAGAGCCAACATAGATGGAGATATGGAATATCATTTTATTAAAAACATCTCCATGTTTAAAAAATTAACAGGCGGAGATATAATATCAGCAGATAGGAAATTCGAAAAAATTAGTGGCTTCATTAACAGAGCCAAGCTGACATTTGTATGTAATAAACTACCTGGGTTGTCTGAAGAAGTAAAGAATGATATGCAGTTCTGGAACAGAATAATTTTAATAAAATTTAAAAATAGAATAACTGTTCCAGAAGATAAAATTGTAAGAGACCTTTCTAAAGCAATTGATAAATTTTATCGACCAGAGCTTTCCGGTATCTTAAACTGGGCACTGGAAGGAGCAAGGAGATACATAAAGAACAATAAATTCACTTATAAACATGAGGATACCTTCGACCTATGGTTTGAGGACGACGAGGAAGAAAATCCATTGAAAGACTTTATAAATACCTATTACTCATTTCAAGAGGACGGGGAAGTACCAACTGGTGCTGTGAAAGGTGAGTATATAATCTATTGCTCGCAGAATAATATCACACCATTATCCCCGAAATATTTCGGTATGAATCTTTCTAAACTGGGAATAAAAAGAAGCAAGTATCCTAAGTCCCCGGACTTCAAAGGTATGTCGGTATATAAAGGAATATCTTCAATAAAAAATACTTGGAATATTAATAAATAACCTTCCTTTCTTTTTTATTTTTTACATCCGCATAGAATTTTAAATTTTTACAAAATCCACATAGAAAAAATGTTCTGCCTATATTGAATATCCGCATAAGCCGCATAAAACTGACGAGTTAGCATATATTATATACATATATATTTTACACATTACATCTAACATTACATCTATTTTCTCGTATGCACGTAATCTTCTATTTTATACGGCTTATATGGATAATAAATATGGGTACTATATTTTTTTATGCGGATGTTTATACGGATGTTATACGGATGTATAAGGATAACACAAATAGGAAAGAGATACCAATCTTTACCTGTATATCAAGACCCGTAAACGCTTGAATTTGAAAGAAAAAAGCTTTTGATGCAAAAGTATCAGTGAGTTGTTCTAACGAATCTGAGAAGAACCCGAAAAACAGGATTGTATTTTAGAACATTGAACGAGCTAACAAGAAAGCAGCTTATCTTTCTCTTGGAATTTAGAAAGTCGAGCTTCGTAAAGCGTTTATAGTGCATGAAAACAAGCTGCTGCTTATGATTAGACGTGTTTTTGTAAAATCAAGCTTAATGAGTTTTCTATCAGGCATAGTGAAAATCAGTATCAAACGAGTTTTATTATTTTTTCTCAACGCAACCGATCCAATCTCTTCCGGTGGCGCTCCCCCGAAGGGGGAGTGGCGAGGAACAGTTGCGTTTTCACCAGGCAGGAAACGGCAAGATAGATAGGAAAACTTTATGACAAGTTTAGAAGGAGAAATGGTAGATTTTTTTCAGAACCTCAGGAACTTAGCCACTTTCATCTTTTTATTTCTATCAATAACATATATTCCATTTTCCGCAATACTTTCGATATATAGTGGATTAGTCCATTGTTCATCATGAGTCACTAATCTGTCATTATGTTCTCTACGGGTTTTTTCTTCATTGGATGCACCAAGTATGTCTATCATCCCGTCCTCTAATAACCACAATTTAAAGTTACCTCCCCACTGTTTAAAGAATCCACCATATAGGAATTTTTTATCTCCTTTTGCATTTAAATATTGTCTGGCTAATGCTCTTCTTCTCTCTATTTCAGCTTTACGAGTGTTGGATTTTTTAATGTTTGCGAAGTCCTGTACGCTATTTGGGTTAAGAATGTAAACTGGCTTAAAGTTAGGATCATACTGATTGATTTCTACAGGTGTTTCTGCTGGAGTATTTTCAATAATTGGAGTGTTATCAACAGAAACGGGTACTTGCTGGGTTACAACATTAGTGGTCTCAACTGCAACTGGATAATGTTCTGTAAGATATTTAGTAACTGCCTCTCGAAACATCGGGTCAGTATCGAGTTTTCTTTTTAATTTTACTTCCTCTAATTCCTTTCTTATATCTTGGCAAATGTTCGGGTTTAGAGCGTGCTGTACTCCTTTCTTAGTGAGAGAATAATGCGAAGACCTGTTGATTTTTTCAACTGAGAGATAGCCGTAGTTATTGAGGAAACACAGTTCAGCGTAAAGATTATCAAGAGGGTATGGATAAGATATAAATTTATGAATATCCTTAGCAGTGGTTATTCCTGCGTGGATTGCTTGCAGAATTTGACCTTTTAATTGATAATCTTTGTACTGCTTCATATATCAACTTAAAACTATAGTTTTAAGTAACTTATAAGTGTATCTGAAAGCATTGTAAAAAAACGTATATACAAGCATAGAAACTGAATTTGGAATTGTGATAGGTCGAAGTGCTTAAAGAAGCCGTACTACGATTAAGTTCTGAGATATGATCAATCATAAGGTTTATTCATCGAGTCTATCATACGCTATCAGCAGGGAACTATGAAATCAGAGTACACAGATACTACCGTTAAAGAAGCACGATTACTTACTAAGCCTGCGCCATATGCAGAAAACGGATATGAGATAGATATTAGGGTACCAGAAGAGCATCAACATGAAGGTGCCGGCACCAGATTGCTCAAGCAAGTGACAGATGATGCTGATAACGAGGGCGTTACTTTATATGCAAAGCCAGAGCCAAAGCTACCTGGTTATGATGAAGAAGGTAGAAAGAGATACGAAAAGGATAAAAATAGGCTAATAGGATTATACAGGAGGTTTGGATTTGAGTTTGAAGGCTATTGGAGCAAATGGACAGGTATTATGATAAGAAAACAGAAAATAAGAAAATGAACTAAAGTCCAATGCTTTCTAAAAACGATTTTTTGATGGTGGAGTGAAATACACTTAAGTGAATAATGACCCATAGAAATGTGTTAATGAAAATAGAATTTGAGCCACCATACTTTTGTCCGAGATGTAAAACTTCGATGAAAAAGCAAAAATGGTCTTTTACTGTTGAAGATAAATACGGGCTTTACTGCCCAAAATGTAAATATAAAATTGGTGGTAGTCTTGGTAGCGTATTAGCTAAAAAAATTTAAAAGTTGTTAGTTTATTTATGGTCGATTGCTGGCATTCTGGATTAGCGACTGAGTTGGCTTTTTTTTCAATAAAATAGTTTTCCTCTGCATCATTTGGTAATCTTATTGGCTTGGCGATAGAATCAGAGAATTTTATCGGTAGATCCGAGACTCAATATCAAACATGTATTACTGACGAGTCATTGTTCATTTTTACACCATTTTCACATCCGCTTTTATATACATCACAACTCATTTATGGTAATATGGCACTCGACGCATTGGATAATTATTCTGGTTCAATTACTGCTATTGCGACAATATTTCTTGTGATTGCTACAGTGTTTCTTGTAAGGGCTACATTGCAATTAGCCAATATTACTAAAAATCAAGACAAGCCGTGGTTGTATTTTTATCCTGTAGAAACTGAATCTCAGGTCTATGGAAATCCCTCTCCTCGGAATCATGATTTATATGTTAAAAATATCGGAAAAGGTGGCGCACGAGACATAAGATTTGGAATTTATCTGGACGACCAATCTTCGCCTATAAAGGAGACAAATCCTGATGAAACCTTTTCACTATCTCCAGGTGAAAAATTCAGAATAATGAAATTACCGAATCCGCACGGAAATGTTTCGATAGAGAATATATGTTACTTAAACATAAACGAAGAAGAAATAGTACAAGATGATGTACCTATTACATTCTCTTGAATGATTGAGTTTCAGTCTCATGAATAGAATTTATGGGACGGGTATGTAGAGAAATTCTTTAAATACTGAACCATATTTAATTTTTCGATAAAATAAATCTCCATTGTGTCGCAGAATAATTATATATACTATATTGATATAATATCTTTTTTGATAAAATGACATATCCCGAAGTACCTAACTCATTAACTACAAATAAAAAAGGAGAGCCAGTAGCGCCCAAACATCAAGAAGCGACTCTCTCTTCGAACCGCAAAAAGCTCATTAAGAATATGGGAAAGACTACAATTAATCCTTCATTAAATAAAAAAATTGTTATTAAAGAAATTGAAGAGGTTTTCGGAGATTTCATAAATAATGTAGATAATGATTGGGAAGAGGGTTATCTCGTTCAAAAGGCAACTGATTTGATGGAGCAAAAATTCGGGGGAGACTGGAGAGAAAATGTTTATGACAATAATAAACTTTCTAATGAATATAAAGCGATTAAAAAACAGATTCTTAAGGAAGCTCTGATAGAGTATATTAAGAAATGCCTATCCGTATCTTCCGACTGAATTTTCAGAAAAAATCGGTGCTCTGGCGTTATTTTTTGCCGTATCGAAGTGAAGTCTTTGGGAGTTTTCTATTAAGTGAAGGGAATTGTCCATAATCACTTTCATAATTTATTAGCTCTTTACGCTCTTCATCCTTAGAGTTATGGTTTAGTGTCGTTTTATAAATGTATTGGATATCGCTATTTTCAAAATTAATTTTCCTATCTTCTCTCCAGTCATGGAGTCGATCTCCAGCAATATGGTTTTTCCCTTTGTCAAGTGCATTTAGAAAATTTTTCAATCTTGCCTTTATGTTATAATCATCGCTTCCAATGTAAATGACCCCTTTATCATCTTCTTTTAGGATGCGTTGCGTTGGATACGGATTTCCATTTCTTATAATGCGAATTTTGTAAAGTCCAGGCTTGTCAGGTACATCTTCAAGGTCGGTTATGGGTTTCCAATCGATTGTCCATGTCATTTTACAGCTCCTGCCCCTTTTTAAGGGCTTTCTTGAAAAATCCAGATTTTATTCTTTTTCCAATTTCATCATTTAACTCGCTGATAAATTCTTGAATCATATTATGTACTTCCTTAATTCATTTCAAAGAATTCTTACGGGCATCTCATCATACATTTGTCTATAAACTTCTCCACCTACTGCTTTAAAGGGCTCTTTCCATGTAGTTTCCCAAGCAGTTCCATCCCAATAATAGGCAGCTAATATAACTTTTTTATGTTTGCATCTTATATGATGTGCAAGGATATGAGGCATTCTTCTTTCAAAATCTGTTTCATCTATAATGATTCCAATCAAAATATCTTCGCAATTTCCTTTTTTAGATGAAGGGATCACATTACATGAAGGTGGAGTTTCAATTCGAGAATTAATGTCTATGATATCTTTTCCTTCTTCAATATCTCTATAAATCTCTGCTAACTTTTCAATAGGTAAATTTTTATTAATCGTTGGAAAACGAACAGGCTCTATTTTATCAAGCCCTGTTGGGATAGGTTTAGTTCTATTTTCTAATAAATCGTTTAATAAGTTGCCAGCTAAATTCTCAGCACCCTCACCTTTGATTGTTTGTTTTGTCATAGCACTACCATAAAATATAATTTACAACTATTTAAAAATAACGTGTTAAACACGTTTACCGTTTTTACCGTGCCATTTTTATTTAGATAGTAGTATGGAGAACGTTATATCCAAAAAAGCCAAGAAGCTCGTACGTTGGCATGATAATTATGTCGTTTTTGTAACGCCTGAAGCTAAAGAGCTTGGATGGAATGATAAAACAATAGTAACTGTTTCTGTAGTCGAGGCAGATGGAAAGAAAAGAATTGTTATTGAGAAAGGAATGCAGCTTTAGATCCGAATATATTTAGAATAACGTTATTTCTTTTTATGGCAATCGGGTTCTATCAAGTCTGCGGTTGCAGTTCATATGTAGATGAGTTTTTAGAAAGTTGAAGCATGTAGCGACCTATCAACTGTGTAAAAAATAGCGTTAATCTGGGAACAACCGACAACTTGACAGAACCCCATATCAGCAATAGTTTTATATTTTAACGAGAACTATGCGAAAGACAATGGAGAACCAATTAATTATTGAATCTATTTTGAATTTTGTAAAAAATAATCGAACAGAGTTGGGTGCTATTAATGGGATTCTTTATGCAATTGGAATAATTGAACTCACCTCTAACTCTTTTACAAATTCCATTTTAGCTTTTGTGATAAGCTCGCTTATGTTTTCTACTTCCTTTATAGCCCTTAAATTGGAAAATCAAACTGATAACATATATATGAACAAAGATTAAAAGAACCAAAGCAGAAAAAATAAAAAAATTGCTGTCAACAATCAGTTCTATTATTAAAAACATTATTAATGCTGTGAGGTTACTTAATACATATTCAATCAAACCTCTTTTATATGTCGGTATATCAAATTTGTTATCTAAATATTTTTCAAATTCGCTCATGAAGAGGACTGAAAAAGAATATGAAAACAGTAGTCTTAGGAGCAGAAATCTATATTCAGGTGCATCGAAATGAACTAAAATATAAGTGGGTATAAATAATATTTGAACTTTAAGTAGATTTGCCAGTCTTCTATTTTGATTCAATATATTCGTCTCTTTGTCATGTATTCTCACATGGAGCACCCCCATATTTCACCACCCATAACTTTTGCTGATACAAGAGCATTGTAATAACTATTATATTAATTAAATAAAAAATCCATATCGGTTTTAATAATTGGATTTGTATCAATAAAAATGTCCAATATATTATATTTTCTATTGGATTATATACTCTAAAGGTAGATATGCAACCGTATGCATTTTCTTCTCGATAGAATACATCATTCATTTTCTACATATTCTCCTTTTTATCATCAAGTTTCATTTGGAGTCGCTAAATAGCAAGCTACTATTCTTAACTATGCTATGAATGATGTACCCCTAATTTCCCCAATCTGTAATATTCTAATATAAAAGCTTTTTTGTATACTTATACTTTCCTATTATGGAAATATAATATCATCATGTTTATGATTATGTATCTAAAATTTTAAAATCGGCAATCGGAGGCATATTTCATTGAAAAATTAAAAAGGGTTTATTTAAGATTTGTTTATATTTATATAGTTACATATACGCTCTTTTCATGGTTTTTATGGCATTTTGCACACTTCTTATTATGCTTCAATCCCGACACGACAGCCATAATGGGAGCCGCATGACACTCGGCGCATATACTTCTTATTATGCTTCAATCCCGACCCGGGTACATACACCGAGTTCAGTACAAGCTTTGAATATACTTCTTATTATCAAAAGATGTAAAACTATGAACTATGAGATTTCAACTTGCTGTATCTCCACAGGACTATATCTATTACCCCAAGCCTCTCATTAGTACCTTTTTGTATTTCCTTGCACATATCGATAGGCGTGGAATAGCCAAACTGATCCGCAACCCTTCTCAAATGCCTATCATCCTTAACCGTATCAATGCCTATATTTCTCGCCAGATGATGACATGATATGCTGCCTATATATGGCAGGGACTTGAGATATTCAATTTTATCTTCGTCGCTTTTAATACTTCTAAGAATATCAAGCCATACTTGATGTTTACGTACAGCTAAATCTATCGCCGCTTTCTTTCCCCTATGATTGATTTTTATGTTCGGGTAGTTCTCAAATATCCTTTTTGCTATTTCCCACTTCATACCCGCATTCAGAACCACCCAAACATAGTTCCTCAAAAACTGCTCGGAATCGATATTCTCAAAGCTTATTTGCCAGTATCTCTCTATCTCATTCCCGTATCCCGCATCTATAACTTTCTGTTTCGCATTATTATAGAACTTTATTAAATTCATAACACCACTCCGTAGCAGTATTATGAATTCAAGCGATATTAAACTTCCGGAACTTTTTTGGCAACTGATGTCGCATTAAGGCTTAACGCTCTCTTTAGTTCTCTCACTTCTGAAAATAATCTATCTATTTCCTCTCTATATAATTTGTCTGTATTACCAATGTCTTCATTACGCATAGTTACCATTTCTTGAAGATTTCCTACCTCTTTTTTAAGATATATATTCTCATCTTCCAGTTTAGCAAGTTTTTTGGCATCCTCAGTATCTAAAGACCTTACCTCTATCGTCTTTTCAAATGTTATATATGGCAGATATTTAATGTAAAGCTCTTTCAGTTTATCTATATCGTGTTGAAAGTAAGCTAAATCGTTTCCAGAAGGGGTATGTCCAAGCATGTAATCAACTTTATTTTTCGGCACACCTGCATTCTCTAATGTTGAAGCAAAGAACTTCCTTAAAGCATGGCTTCTTGACTTGACCATATAACCTTCGCCATTGCCATAGCCCAAGTCCTCTCCAAGCTTCTTAAATTCGTTAGTGAAAGTCTGAGGTGATATATTGCTTCCCTTACCCGAACCCTTCTTCTCCCCTTCTTGTAACTTTTCACCATAAGTCACGAAAACAAAATCGTTTGTACCTTTTACCTTGAGTTTATCATCGCGGTTCCTTTCATTAAAATAGTTTTTGAGAGCCGCCACTGCCTCAGGGCTTATGAAAGTAACGTAATCAACTTGTGCTTTTTCTCGTCTGATACTCACTGTACCGATGTCGTTATCATCAAAAATAATATCTCTCATTCTGAGGTTCAGTATCTCGTTCTTAGCCATGCCACTGGTAGCCATGCATAAAATAATAGCTTTCATTCTCAGGTTTTTAGCATTGGTTATGAGAGTTTTAACATCAGCTTTAGAAATAAAATTCTGATTTTCTCGTAAAGGTATTCTCTTTTTTCTTTTTCCAACTGCTGCTGATAGTTGTATGTCAAAAGTCTTATAAAAAGACTGAACTGTTGATAAAGCTACGCCCTGAGTGTTTGGGGACTTATCAGCTAAGCACTTCTTAAATTTAGCTAAGTAAATGACTGTGTTCCTCTCTGAGAGAAGCTTGCCCCCTTTAGTTTCTTTTTCAGCTTCATCTATTAGTTCACTCGGAGTTTTATCTACGCATTCGCAGTAAGCCTTTATGTAAGTCAGATAGGACTTTCTGGTTGCTTTTGACGCTTCTATCAAATTTAGCCATTGTTCAATTCTTGCGTCATTTTCTACATCAATGCTCATCATACTGTCACAAAACACTCTATAAACTTAAAGCTATTTAAGAATTTCGTTGTTTTTAACTACAAACAAAAGAAATAATCGTTATTAAACCTATCGATAAAACCCCAGGTTTTTATATTTTGACGAACGAACATAATCCTTATGGTAACGGTTAGTGCAAAGAAAAGACTTGAATCCATAGAGCGCGATATTATCCCTTCCATGTTCGTGGGCGTGCTGTCAAAGGATGATAAATGGCTGAAGAAGACCCTTGAAAATACCCTGCCGGCGCTGGAGCAACGTTCTCTCCACCTGGCTGTGGAAGCTATAGAAAGTAAAGAATGCTCTGTAGATGATCCGTTGTGCAGTGAAGTACGTATCAGGGCATTATTTAAAGAGACGCGCGCCAGGCTTGAGAAAGAGCATGTTACAAGGGAGTCGCGTACAAGATGGCAGCACAGCTGAGGATCGCTGTTCTTTTATCAGACGCCATCGTGTTCCTGTTTAAGGATTCTTGCCCAAATCCTTTTTGTTTTCCATTCGTTGAGGGTTGTTAAGACGTTTTCCAGAATGCTCATGCCATCGCCATAATACCTTCGGCTGTAATAAATATACACATATTATATATATTCTTTTCTATAGGCTTGGCCATTGTAGGGTCCAAAAATTATTTTGCCGGATGCACTAATATTTTGCATAAAATAAAGCTATCCCGCTAACTATTTATTCAGCCGCCGCGATTAATCAGCCATGCAAAGCCAGAAGGAACAGTTCATAGAGGATTATACATTATGGATAAGGTCAGCCGCAAAGGATATCGCTTTTGCATTGAACCAGTTGAAGCCCGAGGAAATAAGGAAAATAATCACCCTGAGCGAGCAGTACCTGAAAGAGCCCGAGTCCATGTACGGCAGGGAAGGGCTTGAGAACGCCAGAAAGCTCGTGCCAGAAAATATCCTGCTTCTCTCAACCGATGCCGTCGTCTTCTCGCAGAGCATCTTTCTCAGGATGCCCTCTATTTTTGATTATGCGGTCGCAATGAACAGGCGGTATTACCTCGGCTCGTGGTACTCGATAATAACCCTCAACAGGTCTTACGTAAAGGAAGCCAGCGAAAAAATGCTGAAGTACACGCTTGAGCATGAACTGCTCCAAAAGGGCATATACGAAGAGGCTTTAATGAAAACCGAACCCGGGAAATTCACACCTGAAGAAAAACGGAAGATCAGCGATGAGACCTTAAAGAAGGCTATCGAAAAGACAGGAATAACTCCGGAGGAGCTTGCAAAGGAAAACCGGCTCATGTTGAAGATATCCTATACATCCCCGCTAGTCCCGAAACCTTTTGCCGAGAGCGCACTCTACTGGTTCATGGAAAAAAACCTTGAAGAGTTCGGGGATTACGGCGAAGCGAGCAGGACGGAAAAAGAAGATGCGCTCGGAAAGAAACTGAATTCGGATTTCAAGGAGTGGCTTGATTTTTCCGTGGACGTCTATAAGATATTCCTGTCAGATATCAAAAAAGAACTGAACTATATGGACTACGGTTACGCATGAAGATAATTGCGATCTCTGATACGCATATAAAACACGGCTCGATCTTAGAACAACTGCCGAGAGAGCTTGTGGTATTGCTCAAAGAGGCAGATATGATTATCCATGCAGGCGATTTTGTCACGAAAGCTGCGTTTGATGAACTCTCAGGTCTTAACAGGCTTGAGGCCGTGCACGGCAACATGGACGAAATAAAATTAAAAGAAATGCTGCCGGAGCGCAGGGTAATAGAGGTCGGGGGCGTAAAAATAGGGATAGTCCATGAAGCTGCTCTTTCTCTCCAGGATACCACTGGCGCATGGTACCTGGCAAAAGAGATGGGAGTGGATGTGCTGGTTTTCGGTCATATCCACAAGCCTGTGATCGAGAGGGCGGACATGCTCCTCATCTGCCCCGGCAGCCCCACATTCCCGAGGCTGTCAGAACCGGCTGCAGTTGAGCTGATAATCGATGAGGGGAAAGTGTCAGGAAAAGTGATAACGCTTACGGGGGCAGCGTGCGGCTCTATTGAACGCGCAAGGTCTTTTTATAAATAATTTCAGGACTCTACACCAGGAAGGATTTTAAGTAAGTATTTTATACCATCGATACATCAAGAGCGGAAAAAAGGAATGAATAATTATGAGTATCCAAAAAGGAGATTTTATTAAAGTTTCATACACCGGGAAAAATGACGATCACATTTTTGACACAACGGATGAAGAGGTCGCGAAAGCCAACAACATCTACAATGAAAAAGGGAAGTACGGAGGGGATATCGTAATTGTAGGTGCAGGTCATACCGTGGCCGGGCTGGATGAGGATTTCGAAGGCAAGGAAGTCGGATACAAAGGCACTGTCACGCTTCCTCCCGAAAAAGCATTCGGGGTCAGGAACCCTGAGCTGATAGAGACCATACCCATCACCAGGTTCGAGGACAGGCCGCAGGTCGGGATGCCGGTGCAGATAGATGGCCGCCCTGGTATAGTGATAAGGGTTATAGGCAGGATGGCACAGGTGGACTTCAACAGGTTCCTGGCAGGACAGACAGTTACCTACGAGTACGAGATAAAAGAGAAAATAGAGGATACGGAAAGTAAAGTGAAAGGTCTTCTGGGTCTGTATATAGGTAAAGAATTTTCGATCAGGATAGACGATGGAACCGTATTCGTGGATATTGAGCTTGAATTGACTTTTAACCAGCGGTGGCTCATCTCTAAGAAACAGATCGCAAATGAGATAATCAACAATACGGATATTAAGGAAGTCATCTACCAGGAAAAATACAATAAGGACGTGCTGGCGCCAAAAATGACCGAAGAATCAAAAACTGATTAAATAACTATACAAGATAGAAAATAAATAAAAAAGGAAAAAAACAAATAATTAAAGTGCTAAGACCTTTTGTTTAACGTTCTTAGCAATCTCCGGACCAAGAGTTAAACAAACAACCTCGAACTTATCAGCAAAATCCTTAAGCTGGGACTTATCCAGGGTATCAACGTTCAAATTTACCATTTTGCATGCTGCCGTTACTTTTGCCTTGGCCACAAATTCACCAACGCTTGGCGATAGCAGATCAATTACTTTCTGGGATGTTTCGCTGGGCATCAGTTATCACCCGTAGTCAGCTTAAAGAGCTGGTATACAGCTACCCCTAATAAGACGATCGCAACAGCCTCTATGCTTTCGGCTATTATCATCCCGGAAGGCAGATCCGCAATGATCGCCTCAACAAAATGCTGCAAGCCAAAGATCAAAGCAGATGACGCAGCGTAGATCGTTGTTTTATGAAGGAGACCTGAATGCCCCATTTTTTTAGATAAGCCCATTGCATACCACATTATAAGCAGGTCAAGAACAAAAGAGGACCAGAATAAAATACTTACAACTTCCTCAGGAGCTACTTCACTCATGATTTCACCCCGAGCATTTTTGTGGTAATATCAATTATCACCATAGTAAATGCCAGCAATAATGTCATTATTAAGGCACTTGTTGCATAAAGCAGGTCACCTAATTCTAAAACCTCTATTGCAGCGCGGATGACAAATATCACACCGGTCAGAAAGAAAAATGCCGCCGACCAGTATAATGTCCCTCCTTTTAATCGTTTTGCACTTATGCCAGCAAGTATGAATATGGCAATCCCTATAACCAGATCTATACCTGCTATAACATAGCCGATCTCAAATCCCATTGTTTCACCTCATAGTTTATACTATTTGTATTAAAGTCGCACTATTTATCTCGTCCAGCCTGTCAATGCTGGCATTTGCACCCGCTTCTAAGAGCGTTTGTGAAAATTCATCAGAAATCACTTTCATATACTGTTTTTCCACGTTTTTACCTCTCAGGGCGTGTGTTAAGCAATTATTAATTAACCCGTCACATTATTATAAGCCAGAGTGTGAAAAACTTCACACGAGTTGAGAAAAGTTTAGATATGTAAAAGGACACGTTTTAATCTTTAATAGTAAATTCATTTGACGATAGGGATTATCACTTCATACAGTATCAGCCCGACTATGGCAAATTCAAGGATCAGCGTTAATTGCTCTGTAGAAAGCTCCCTTGCAGTCGCGTAGAGGTCTTCCAGAACATCGATCTTGTGCTGCACTACTTTTTCAAAATCCATTACCTTAAGAGTGTTCAGCATTTTCAGATAGAAAGACTGGTAGTACCAGTCAGCGGTTATCTTGTGCGGGTTCATCAGGTCTTCAATATCATCGAGAATTACAAGCCCGATCTCACTGACTTTAAACAGGGACTTTTCAAGTTTTCTTGGCGCCTGTGTGAGGAAATACAGCTTCGAGCTGCTGAGTTTTTTTATCGCATCAAATGCATTTGCGATTTCCAGATCAATTTTCCTGTCGTATATCTGGAATAAAAGCAAAAGCGATATTGAAAGCTCAAGCAGTTCCCGCAGCTCCTTGAGATAATCATCGCAACCCAAGATAAATACCCCTTCGGGCGAGGCAAGGAACAGGTCTTCGTCATAATAGGACAGGTCGTTGGCAAGTTTCTCCGCTATCTCCTTGCTGTGCAGCGGCCGGATCGAGGTCTCGCCTGATACAAAGCGTGTGATAACTTCGCCATACTGTTCCTTCAGGCTTTTCTGGTCAAGTTTGGGAGTGAACTCTTTTATTTTTAAGAGCGTGTATCTTTTTGTGATCGGATAATACGAAACTTTCTTCCCTGCATTGAGTTTTTCGCGGATCTCGTTTATCTTCCTGTCCGTGAACGTCTGGAAATCATGCCCCTCCACAATTATCGTGTTGGAGTGAAGTGCGACCAGTATATCGTTGAACAATATCCTGTCCCTTATCTCGATCTCAGTGCGCAGGAGCGATACTCCCGCGATAAAAACGTCCGTGAATATATTCGCGCTGCATGTTATTTTTTCGCTGCCTGCAACTATTACAGCTACTCCTTCTGATTGTTCCATTTCTATCGGCTTGTTCCGCCTTTCTGCGATCACATCCGAGCCGAACAGCTTTGCCAGCTGGCTTTTATCTACTTCTCCCCCATGCCCGAAAGCCACGAGTATAGTGAGTTTCCCGTTAAAGATAGTCAGATAGCCAGTTGCATCCATGAAATAATATAGGTTTGAATAGTATATAAATTATGATGGCAGTATTAAAGAGCGCCCTGTCATCTCTTTTGGCTTTTCGATTCCCAGGATATCAAGAAGCGTCGGGGCTATATCAGCCAGTGTGCCGCTCCTTGGCACGAGGCTTTTCTCACAGATGAGGAAGGGTATCGGGTTGGAGGTATGCGCTGTATGGATACCCCCATCCCCGTCTATCATCTTCTCCGCATTACCGTGGTCGGCAGTGATGATCAATAATCCGCCGGCTTTCGTTACAGCGTTGGATACCCTGCCGATGCACTGGTCGATCGCTTCTACCGCCCTCACTGCGGCCTTGAAAACACCCGTGTGCCCCACCATATCAAGATTGGCGTAATTAAGAATGATAACATCATATTTGCCCGAGGATATCGCTTTCACAACCTCGTCCGTTACCAGGAAAGCGCTCATCTCAGGCTGCAAATCATACGTCGCCACTTTGGGGGATGGTATCAGTATCCTGTCCTCCCCCGCAACCGGAACTTCCACGCCGCCGTTAAAAAAGAAGGTGACGTGGGCATATTTTTCTGTTTCTGCGATACGGAGCTGTTTTAAATGATGCCCTGCCAGGACCCCTGCAAGGATATTTTTTAATGGTTCAGGAGGAAAAGCCGCAGGGACACGGAAGGTCTCATCGTACTGTGTGAAGCAAACGAAATAGGTATGTGGATGCTGTTTTCGTTTAAAATCCATGAAATCATCGTTTATAAAGGCGCGGGTTATCTCGCGGGCGCGGTCCGAGCGGAAGTTAAAGAAAATAAGAGAATCATTATCCGAAACCGTAGCCACAGGTCTTCCATCCCTTAAAATGACAGTCGGGGTAACAAACTCATCGGTCTCTCCCCGTTCATATGCATCTTTTACCGCAAGAGAGGCGTTTTCAGCAGTAACGCCTACGGCAGAGGTCATAGCATTATAAGCCTTTTCCACCCTGTCCCATCTTTTGTCCCGGTCCATCGAATAATACCTGCCAGATATCGTTGCGAACTCGCCGCCCGGTTCTTTCATTTTTTTCTCAGCTTCTTCAATATACGTAAGGGCGCTTTTAGGGGGTACGTCCCTGCCGTCAAGGAACGCATGGATGTATACCTTTTTAATACCCTGTTCCTTAGCCAGCCGGAGGAGCGCATAGAGATGGCTTATATGGCTGTGCACCCCGCCGTCGGATAAAAGACCCATGAGATGCAGCGATGAGTTATGGTTTTTGACATTACTTATGGCTCCAAGAAGCTCCTTGTTCCTGAAAAAATCCCCTTCACGGATCGATCTGGATATCCGCGTCAGGTCCTGGTACACGACCCTGCCTGCACCGATATTGAGATGCCCGACCTCGGAATTCCCCATCTGGCCCTCCGGCAGCCCCACAAATTCCCCGGATGATTCAAGTTCGGAGTGAGGGTAAGCAGCGAACAGCTCATCCATGTTCGGCTTTCTTGCAGCCGCTATGGCGTTCCCCTCTTCGGTCCGGCTTATGCCGTAACCGTCAAGTATCACCAGCAAGAGAGGTCTTTTATTAATCATTTATGCTGAATACTTTACGTTGGCGTATGTAGTTATCGGTTATTTTTCACGTTATCGTCACGTTAGCGCCATCGATCTCATATTCAAGCCAGCGTGTGGGTTTTGGTGACAGACCAATTACCCTGATGAAGTTCTTATCATTCTCGGATTTAACCTCTATTACACCGTCAAACAGTTGATTTAATGTAGCTATTGCCTGCATGTCATGAATGCCGCTTTCTATTACGTATATTCCAAGACCCCCTGCAGCCTTGATGCGCCTTGTAAAAACATGAAGGAACTTGTAAACTGTTTTAATGTTCGAATATAATAATAATGTAGAAAGTGAATTAACGCAAAGCTGGATCTTTCGGACCTTCGTTCTCATAGAGTATTCTTCAAGAAACTGGCTGATCCTGACGCCTATTCCTGTTAAATCGACCGGGTGGTTCGCTATTTTAATGTTATCATCGTCATCAGCTTCACCGCCGATCATCCTTGTAATGCAGTCAACTATCCCGATCCTTGAAAGCGGCAGGATCAACTTGTTTTCTCTGAACCGTTCCAGAACACTCTTTCCTGTTTCGTATGTATTCACAGTTATAACAGCATTCTCGTTTTTTGCTACCCCATAGTACATTATGTGGTTTAAGATAACCTCTTTTCTACTCATCGGTGGACCGATCAGCATAATATTAGATCCTTTCTTTATTCCTCCGCCCAGTTGTTCATCCAGTTCTGGAATTCCAGTTTCTATCATGCTGTACCTCTCATTATTTCTCCGATTTAACAAATTCGACCACAATCATCATAACTATCATCATAGGATGATTATCAATTGCTAATATAAATCTATCGACAATTTTTTTAAGTTTTTTGAGTTTCAGGGATGTCCTGTAGCTTATAATCGTTTATGATTGTTTATAATTGATTATTATCGCATATAATAAGCTGCTTATATTTATCGGTTAGAGATTATTATAATACCATTAAAATTAAGATCTTTTAGAATCTGCTAGTCTTGATAAGCCTACCTTTTTATTACCTTCTTACCATATTAAGGTTATATAATATCTCATATATAACAATCAATGGAGGACTGGTTAATTCTCTTCCCGATTCGCAAATAGATGTCCCAATGTCTTAACCACCTGATAACCAATGCTCGACCTTATACCGCAATTTTCCGGCAACAATACAGATATCGAATTTTTCCAAAAATTAGCGCTGGCCACTTTCATAGGCATTCTAATTGGCATTGAAAGGGAACACAGGCGCTCCGAAGGGGTTGAGCTTATCGCCGGGGTCCGCTCATTTACAATATCCTGCATCGCAGGTATGATCTCTTCATACCTTGCGACCCTTACCAGCCCGGGGGTTTTACTGGTCTCCCTTGCATTTTTTGCGGCAATATCCGCAATATATGCGTACATAAAAAACGCCATATTAAAACAGCCCGGAATAACTGGCTCGATCGCGCTTTACTGTACCTTCCTCCTGGGAGTCCTTATAACCTATAACCTGTACCAGATCGCCATCGTTGGAGCAGTCGTTCTAACCCTTCTGCTTGCCGAGAAACGCCCGCTGCATTCATTTGCCACGAACCTGGCTGATAACGAGATAATAAGTGCCGTCCGTTTCCTGGCTGTGGTTTTTATACTCTTCCCGTTAGCCCCTGATGAATTATTCCTTGGGATTATTAATCCGAGATGGATTCTGCTGATTGTAATAATGGTGGCTACTATCAGTTTCATCAGCTTTATTATACTGAGGAAAGTAGGGGCGCGTTACGGGCTGCCCCTGTCGGGGATGCTTGGAGGGCTTGTGAACAGTGAAGCAACGACAGGTGCAATCGCAGCGATGGAAAAGAAACGGAACGAGCTTACGACATCAGGCTACGTGGGCATCCTTCTTTCCAATGCATCAATGCTGATGAGGAACCTGCTCATCGCGTTCATAGTCGACCCGAGCGGTAAGGTGTTGATGCTTATGCTGCCTCCGCAGTTGTTAATTACAGCCGTTTCAGTGGGCACAGTACTGAAATCAAAGGACGGCGAGCCGGTGAGTGAGACCATAAAGCTTGAGTCGCCGTTCGCGCTATCTTCTGCAATAAAATTCGCCCTGGGTTTTGCGGCGCTGTCCGTATTTTCAACGTTCGCTAACAGGTGGGCCGGGACCGCGGGTGTATATGCCACTGCGCTCGGAGGATTTATCAGCAGCGCGGTCGTGACCGCCTCTGCCACTGCGCTTGCTGTGAGCGGTCATGTTTCATACAGCACTGCAGCCCTGACCGCGATACTGGCGGGTATTATCAGCACTGGAAACAAGATAATCCTTGTAAAATGGGCAGGATCGCAGGAACTTGCGGAAATGGTGAAGAAGACTTTCACTGGTTTTATAATACTCGGTACCGTTGTTCTCATAATATGGGGAATTATTATAACTTATGCTTATTAATCAGGAAAGCCATGATTAGTATATGTTCAATTTGAGCACAACGGATTTTTTGATCATTCTCGGTGTAATAATCCTCCTCTATATGCTTATATATCCGCAATGGCAGGTACGTTCGGCGCGCAGGAGAAGGCTTTCCAGAATCCGTGAAATGGAGCGGAAATGGGGGACGAAGCTCCTGACGATGATACACAGGAGGGAAGCGATCTCCATGCTCGGGATACCGGTTTATCAGTTCATAGACGTGGAAGATGCAGAGGAGGTCTTAAGAGGCATCCGCGAGGCTGAAGATAAGCCCATCGACCTGATAATCCACACGCCCGGAGGGCAGCTGCATGCGTCCATGCAGATAGCAAGAGCCCTGAAAAACCACAGCGCAAGAACGCGCGTGTTCGTTCCGCACTATTCCATGTCCGGCGGGACGATCATAGCCCTTGCCGCAACTGAGATAATAATGGATAAAGATGCCTCGCTGGGTCCTGTCGACCCGCAGGTGGGCGATTTCCTTCGCGGCGTTTTCCCTGCGCCTTCCTGGTTGCATGTGGCAAGGAAAAAAGGGCTTGAGGCCGATGATACGACGCTGATGATGAGCGACTTATCGGAAAAAGCGCTGAACTTCACAAGGAGCATGGTGAACGAACTGCTTGAAGGCAAGTTCGATGATAAAGAAAAACAGGATCAGGTCGTCGAGAAACTCACGGGTGGTGAGATGATCCATTCCCATCTGATATCGGCAAAGGATGCACAGGCTCTCGGGCTTCCTGTTTCCACTGAGCTTCCACCGGAGATACATGAATTCATGAAGTACTACCGTGCTGTGAATTCAAATGTGGAGTACCTAACGAAGGAATAAGCCTGGATCCGGGGTTGTCGAACTTCCGGGACTTTTTAAGCCCGAGTATGTTCAAAGCGATATCGTAGTTGTTCTGCATTATCCTGTTCTTCTGGAGGAACGGTCTCATTTTATCCAGCAATGCCCGGATATCGATATCCCCGATATTGATGCCCATCCCGGCCAGCAATTTATCTTTTTTTAATGAGTCCAGAAGAGCGCAATAGTGCATCGGCGTGCAGAATACCACGGTAGCCGTGTGTTCTGATTGGGCGGCAAGGAGCTTTAAACCGCTAAGTATGTTCGAGAGTTTCAGTTCGTCTATTCTCATCTTGTAATCCAGGAACTTCTCGTATGCCTGCAGGAATTCCAGCGCCTGCCCGCTTAAACTTTTAACAATGTAACTCCTGACCTTGAATTTAAGTAATCTTTTAAGGCGGCTCAGTAATTCATTATAGAATTCCTCTGTCTCCTCGTAAGAAACAGCCATCTGCCTTACCTGCATGGGGGCGTACCAGAGGTGTTCCGGCAGCTCACGGAATGATGCTATTTCGTTGATCGCCCTCGCTATCCGCAGCAGGAATTCATCATCCCTGTCCCGGGCATATTCATAGACGGGAATGAGTTCTTCCCTGCTTTTAATATCCTGGCCGTAAAAAACAACGCTTAACGGAAGGCGTTCCCTGCTCTCAATAAGCCTTATCTCCTTATCGATAATCCCTTTGATGTAGATGCAGTAGAGAGCCTGTGATCCATCAACGCTGGCTGATATCTGGTAATACTCGGACCAGAACTCAAGCGGCGATATCAATCTTTTGTTGTATTTATTCTCAAGCTCTACAAAATCGACCGATATATCAAGGAAAACAGCCTGGGGATTGATAATATCGAGCAAATGCAGGATCTCGTCGTGTGCTTCATCCACGCTCACCAGGGCATGCTGCGAACTCTCGGGGAAGAACCGGTCAAGCTTGAAGGGATACTCAAGGTGGCTTTGAAGGGCGGATTCATCAAGCTTGCCAAGCCACTCCCTGATCGCAACATCGTGGACATCAAATACGCTTATGATGGGAATCAGGAACAACTGAGACATGACTGAGCTTTTTAAGGCTGGTCAGGCTTTACTCTCCAGGGCATTTTGAAGAAGTGTCCTGATATCTTTACGAATGTCTGTACCTGCAGAGTTATCAAGATACAGGATTCCTTCTTTTATCTTGTTCTTATCCGGCGGGTTTTTATTAAGCTCTGATATGGCGCTGATCAATACTTCCACGTCCATTTTCGGCGCTGTGCCTGTTATCATTACGAACGAATCGCCCTGTTTTTCTAATCGAACCATGGTATCACCTCTTTTTGTATCTCTTCAGACAATCAATTGTACTCATAGGTTATGTAAATATCTAACTTTAATCCCCTAACTTTTACCCCCGGGTTATGACGACAACCAAACATATCCATGTTTTATTTGTTCACCTCAATATGTTTTACAGTTAAGCTAATTGCTCATAATCACTTAGTATCTTACAATGACGAATGAGCAGATAAGGGAGTCAGGACTGCGTGAACTTGCAAAGATCAGTCCAAAGAACAGGGATACTGATAAATTTAAATCCCGGCTCATGGAGTATAAATTCAACAATGCAGATCCCGATGATGGTTATATCTGGCTTGCGGATATACTGGCATTGGGGGCTATGAATTCCGGTAATTTTGGCGTCGGGTGTGTTTTGACGGACGTTAATGGCAATGTAGTTGTCCGGGGTCATAACGAAGTGTTCAATCCATACTTCCGCAGCGATCGGCATGGTGAAATGGTGGTCATGGATGAGTTTGAAGACGCTCATCAAAATATTCTTAACCTGGAAGGTTTCACACTGTACACTTCCCTTGAATCCTGTCCTATGTGCCTGATAAGGTTGATAACTTCAGGAGTCAGCAGAGTCTTGCATGCTGCACCTGATATTGAGGGCGGTATGGTCCATAAAATGAAGAATTTGCCTCAATTCTGGATCGATCTGGTCGAAGGACAGGTTTATTCCCAGGCTGAGTGCTCGCAGGAACTGATCAATATCGCTAATGAGATATTCCTTTATAATGCCGATGAGCTTAAAGAAAAACTGAAGAATAGAAAGGCACCTGGATAGATTTGGAGCCTATCCTTTCTCGAAAAAAGTAGCCATGATGTTGAACAGGCATTCGCGGCGCTCTTTGGTTCCTGTTCTGGATAGTGGCGGCACGAACCATGCCATCTAAGGATATGGGGCTTGCGACAGCGGCGCTATCGGCGGCAGCACTTATTCCGGGGCTTACGAGGATGGATATGTGGGTATTTACCTAAAAATTTGTAGAGCTGTACATCTTGGCCTAATGGATCATTTTAAAGTCAAGAGGAAACCTTAAATATGGGTGGAGTGAATTATTTCACCATAACTGAGGGATTCTTACTGCTGTTGATAAAATCGATGAGAGTATGATGGGAGAATAGACTATGCCTGAACCTTTAATACATTTTATAATTCCATTTTTTCTACTTGTAATGTTAGGATTTAATTTAAGGAAAGCGGCTTTAATTTCATTGCTGGCTGTTATTCCTGATCTTGATGTTATATTCCATGTTCATAGATCAATATCTCATTCTATAATTTTTATATTGGTTGTGACAGTTTCGATAATTTTAATTTTGAATTATTTTAATAAAAAATTAAGAACGGAAATGATGGTGGCAGTTCTAGTAATTTTGAGTCACCCGTTCATGGATGTGTTTACTGGTTATACTCCTATTTTATGGCCTTTATTTAATAAGTCAGTTTACATATTTACAGAATTGACTACAAACATGAATAATGTTTTTGATCTGAATTTGATATTTAAAGTAAATTTTGATAAAATCATATTTCTACAGACTACAAATAGCGATGCGCCAATCTTTACAAGCCAGGGAGTCGGGATAAGTTTAGTACTTCTGGCAGGACTTGCAATGAAAAATATTTCAATCAAAATTCATAGTACTACGGATTTAATGAGATACTATTTTATTAATTTAGAAAGAAGGAATAAAAAATGGATAAAACAACAAAAAAATAAATAACCCGCCTCTTTTATTAATGTGAGAGCTCATTATACTGCGAATATCATTTACACTGCGCTGGGCTTCGCCCAGACCCGTGGGGAGGCGCCGCCTTACGGCGGTGATAACATATTGAATTGATGGCTGTTACGTTTAAGTTAAGATTGAAACGCTACTTTGTTTTCTCTGATGACGATAGCCTCAAGGGGTCACTGTTTTACTTCTATAGCATGATTCTAAGGTCTCCGTAATTTTTAAGAATCATCAAGTGTATTCTTTAATGGGGAAGTGTTAAAATGACAATAACACCGAGAGGAGAATCATTTCTTCCAAACTTTTCTATAGATG
>CABMIB010000113.1 GCA_902386135.1 uncultured archaeon | reverse complement strand
TGGCATTCATTGCATTGCGATTTGGCACACGTGGATTGTGGCAGCCCAGAGGATGCGGCTTTCCTGGCGGTAACAACGGCTCCATTTGCTTCCAAAGTTCGTCTGGAATACGCCAACTATCATCTTTCACTACAAGTCCCATGTTTACTCCCCCAATTCAAGTTCTGACTTGTAATTATTTGAGCGTCATATGATATGAACCTATTGGGATAGGCTCTTAGAGCATATCAGACCGGCGGCTACAGTAAATCGGGTAATCATGCTGGGTGGAAGCTTTTCCGGGTATCAGAGATATCAAATCTTAAGATTACCGATGAGCGCTTTGAAGATATCAGACCCGGCTATAATCCAAAAGATCCGATAATAAAGAGAATCTACTGCTGCGTTTGACTGCACATACCGTTCTCACTTCATCATATTATTTCAGTTCTTGGGCTTGTAGAACAGTACGAACCTGTATTCACCCGGCGGTCTATCCATTTTCCTGTACAGCAAATAACCAAGATTTATATCAGAGTCTTTAAACCAGTACCATGACATCTTTGCACTGTCAAGTCTCATATAATCACTGCTGAGGCGGCGCTGGACGATACTTACCTCGGATTCATTCCCGTCAGGATCATGCACTACTATGAGCGGGGCGGTGAATGACGAATCTACACTCACTTTCCATTTAACATTACCGTAATGGCGCAGGTACCATAGGAACTGGGTCTCCATCTGGTCATCCGTGACCTGGACTTCTGTTGACTGGTTCTGGTACTGTGAAGATATCTCAAAGAACGTATCGAGGAACCTGGAATATTTCTGCGGGGGCTGTGCAGCCTGGATCAGCGGCTCAGCCGGGTTTGTATAATCATAATAGTTCAGGAAAACGCTTGAATACATAAAAAAAGTCAGACTTAAGATAAGGGCAATAAGCGTTACAGCCCCTGCCCCGGAGTTCAATTTCAATCCGGGCAGGCGTTCTCCCAGATATGCGGCAGCAAGGATCACAAGAGGCAGCAGAGGATTCAAAACCAGCCAGGGGACTTTTTCCTGGACATAAGAATAAACTACCAGGTTCGTAACAGTCCAGTATATGAGGAAGGAATAAAACAAATTACGGGATTTCAGGACTGTAAGAATCCCAAAAACCAGCAGCGGAAGATATATAACAAAGGCAGCCGGGATGTACGAGGTCGGTAAGAACCTGCCCGATGCGGGATAATAATTTGTAAGAATATACATTATGTCCACAATCACCCAGTACGCTAAGAATATGGTGAACATCTTCTCCTTTTTCTTATCGCAGTAGCCGTAATATGCCGCCCCGAGCACTCCGAAGATGAGCACCGGCAGTTCGTAGAGTGCTATTATCGGGAGGTAGAAATAGTAAGGTCCGCCGATACGCTGGATCTTGTGCATCTCATACCAGTGTGATATGGCTTTCTCGACTGCAACCTTCATCCCGGAGAAATCAAAAACGTTCCCTGTGTAAAAAAGTGAAAAGAGCACAAGAACAACGAAAATGAGAAACAGCCCCTCGGCGACCGGGATGAAGAGCTGTTTATCACGGCTTTTGATCCTGCCAGGCAAACCTTTATACCCATTTTGCCTGATAAAAAGCAGCAGCAGGAAAAATGCTATCAGCGCCATCATAATATATGCGTTCTCTTTAAGTGCAGCAAGCGATACGAGCGCCGCGCCGGCCAGGAACAGGTAAAAAACCCGCAGATATGAATACCCGCTCTCAGTGTATTTCTCAGCATATTTTACCGCGCATACCAGCGCAAGAAGCGTAAAAAAAGCAATGAAGATATCTTCCCTGTAGAACCGCGAGTAATAAAGGAATGACGGCGAGACTGCAAAAAAGAACGCTGCCAGTACCATACCCATGTTACCTATGTATTTCCTCAACGGGAACAATAAAAAGAGCATAGAAGCCCCGAAAATAGCAGGAAGGAGACGGGATGAATATATGTTGTCTCCCATGCGCCTGTACATCTCGGCAGTGACATAGTACATGAAAGGACCGTGGAACGAAGGGTCGTAAGAATATGTGCCGTCATTGAATAATTTGTAGGTGAAATAACCCACTGCCGCCTCATCGTGATGAAAAACCCTCTCATCGAGGTGATACAGCCGCAGGGAGAACGCAGCAACAATGATAAGAATAAAGCCGAGATATAGAGCAAGCTCTCTTTTATCCATTAACCTATGATAGTTAAAACGTATTCATAGCATTTATGGTCTAAGGGGAACATTCTTAAATTATGTCAAAAATAAAGGTCAGGCTTTTCGCAAATCTGCGGGAGTATACAGGAGCAAAGGAGCTTGAGCTTGAAGCAGGGACTGTAAAAGAATCCCTTGAAAAACTCTGTAAAAGATTCCCGGGGTTGGAAAATATTATTTTCAAAGGTGAGGATATACGTCCTTATATGAACGTTTTTTTGAACGGGAGGAATATCTCCGAGCTTAACGGATCAGGAACAGCGCTGAATCCGGGCGATGAGATCGCCATATTCCCTCCTGTATCGGGTGGATGATGTTTAAAAAAAGAACAAATGCAGACGAGGCAAAGGAGCTGTTTTTAAAAGCGGTCAAACCCCTTTCCGGGCATGAGCTTTTACCGATCGCGGATTGCGACGGCAGGAGCATAGCCGGGGATGTAATTGCCGGTATCGATGTTCCCCATTACCGCCGCGCTGCGATGGATGGCTTTGCAGTGAAGGCATCTGATACACTGGGCGCGGGCAGCGGTTCCCCCGTTATATTCAAACTGGGGCAGAGCATCGAAAAAGGCGTTTGCGTAAGGGTACACACAGGTTCGCCTGTACCGCAGGGCGCAGATGCCGTGGTGATGCTTGAGGATACGGTTTCCTATGATGGAAATGTCGAAATATACACGCAGATACACCCGTTAAAGAACGTAGGGGAAATCGGGGAGGATGTCAGGAGAGGCGATGTGATACTCAGGAAAGGGCAGCGGCTCCGCCCATGCGATATCGCGGTTCTTGCTTCACTTGGCATCAATGACGTAAAAGTCATGAGGAAACCCCTTGTAGCGATCATCCCGACGGGTGAGGAACTTGTTCCGCGTGGAAAGCGGGAACTCAAAGAGGGCGAGGTCTATGAGACGAACGGATTGATGGCTTCAATGTACGCCAGGAAATGGGGCGGGATTCCAAGGCTTCTTGATATCGTAACTGACGACCCTGAAAAGATAAAACAGGCAATAACATCGAACCTCGATACAGATATGATTATAATCAGCGGCGGGACCTCGGTGGGAAAGAGGGATTATGTTCCAGCAGTGGTCGGCTCTATGGGAGATCTTCTTGTCCACGGCGTCGGTATAAGTCCGGGCAAGCCGACGGCGCTCGGAATTATCGACGGGAAACCTGTGGTGTGCATGCCCGGCTATCCTGTCGCGGGCATTGTGGCGCTCTACTGGTTCGCGCGCCCGGCTCTCCGGAAACTCGGGAGTTTGCCTGATGAGCCTGACAGGGTTGTTCGCGCGGTATTATCTGAGAAGATACCATCAAGGACCGGATACAAAACATTTGCGCGCGTTAAGATAGAGAACGGCAAGGCAATCCCTCTTGCAACATCGGGCGCGGGAATATTGAGTTCAGTCTCTAAGGCTGACGGGTTCGTAATTATACCGGAGAACATCGAGGGACTGGGCGCCGGGGAAAAGGTGGATGTGGTAATAATCGAATAATGCCGTAAAATGCCATTTCTTATCAAATATTCAATCTAAAAAGTTTCATTTCTTTATTTGCATAAACAATATCGTATCCTTCCATTGTTTGATTAGTCCATAACTTATAATAACTTGTTTCAGATGAAGCCGGTGTCATTGCTTCGATATGGTCTGTTTGATTAAAATTATAGAATACTTCCTTCCCTTCCCCGGAACAATATTCAATAACCGAAGCTATTAGGCCGTCATATTTTCCAATCAAAAGATATACTTCTGAATTATTATGTTTACTTTTATAATTCCTGGCTATTTGCAAACCTTCAGTGCGATTAGTTCCCATTATTATTTTTGAGACATTAGTTACATCAGAATCTTCAATATACATCTGGTCAATAACTGTTCGTCTTTGTGCACGATATGCAATATCATTGCCATAATCCCACCAATTAATTATTAAAGCATCAGGTGCAGTATTATTTCTGATATAACTGTATCCCCTCATCATATCAGCATTCCCTATTCCCGGATAATCAGTGGGTAATCTGGAGAATTTTATACTATCAATAGACGGTCCAGCAATAGATGCAAATAATATTATCGCTGTAACAACAGATAACGCTTGAATAGCAAATCTTTTCCTTGAGCTTAATTTAGCAGCCAGGTCAATTACAGCAATAAACCCTATTCCAATACTTACATATCCGAATATTGAAAAAATATCCATAAAATGAAATCTGGTCATTCCTAAGAACATGGAAATCCCGACGGCTGAAATAAAAAGTAGCCCAAAGCCATTGTTTTTTAAATATAAACTATAAAGACCGAATACTAAGATTATAATTCCCAATATCAGATATTTTCCGAAAAACATCTCTAAAACCTGGAACCCGGGTGGCTGGAGATCTGCGGTGAACATGTATACGATTGGTTTCGATGTATATCCCATCATCTGCATTGCCCTTGTAATTTCTTCTAAGTTCCTTACAGGATACAGTATACCTGAGAGAATTGTTCCTAAAATTAGCGTAATTATGATAAAAGCCCAAAAAGAGGAAAATGGATATAAAGCCTTTTTAGTGGCAAAATAGTATAGGGTAATTAGCAGACCATAGAGAATAAGGATTGCA
>CABMIB010000112.1 GCA_902386135.1 uncultured archaeon | reverse complement strand
GTGGTAATAAAGGTTCGGTCTTCTTCCAAAGTTTGTCTGGTATCTGATAATCAGTCCCTACATCCGTAAATATTCCCCTATTTTATCCTGGCATAATGGTTCTTCTATTTATCGGATAGGCTCTTAGTACAGTCGGACGTTCAGTGACCTTTGTGAAAGAAGAACTGCAAAGGCTAAGCTAACAGGTATAAAACCATCCCCATCGCCACCAGCGCCGCGTAGGGCACAGCGATGTTGTCCTGCTTATTGACCGCGCCTGCCAGCATCCCGAAGAAACTCCCAATGAGCGCTATGGCACCGGCGAAATAAAACCCGGCGATCGAAGCGGCAATGAAGCCTGATACTGAACCTTCCCAGGACTTGTTTTTATTGAACGGGAACCTGTGTTTTCCATATCTTCTGCCTATGACCCCTGCAAACCCGTCGCCGGCCGCAAGGATGGCTATGGCTGCGAAGCATATCTTTTCATTGATGAAGAACGAGAGGAAGAGGAGCGACAGGACTGAAAATATATATGATAAAGGCTCAGTCGAGAAACCTTTTAATTCATTTTCCCTGTAAACAAGGGAAAGAACATCCACGCTTATTTTCGGTTTTAATGCTTCGATGATAAGATAAACAACAAAACCGAACAGTATCAGGGCTATCGTCAGGTTTTTCCCGAGGATGTCGGCCCTGGCTAAGATTGGTATTAAGACGCCCGAAATATGGATGACCTTTCGGAATTGCACACTACTACTTCGACCTTCTGGTTATTAAAACCAGAACATATTTATCTCCACAAACATTGTGAGATAAATTATGAAAGTCCTGTTAGTCGGAGGCGGCGGACGGGAGCACGCCATTGCTGAGGCTATAGCCCGCAGCAAGAAAGACCCGGAGCTTTACGCAGCCATGAGCAAGAAAAACCCCGGCATAGCGCGTTTATGCAAGGATATCCTGCTCGTAAAGGAAACAGGCCCTGAGCTTGTTGATTTTGCCATCAGGAACGGGATTGAGCTTGCGGTCATGGGTCCTGAGGCGCCGCTTGCGGCAGGTATCCCCGACCTTCTGTGGGATGCCGGGATTCCCGTAGTTGGACCGCAAAAACTTGCTGCGCAAATCGAATTCGATAAAGCCTGGACGCGCAAGTTCATGAAGAAATACAGTATAGCCGGACTTCCCCGATTCAAAGTGTTCAGGAAAGGCGAGAGCGGCACGGACGAATATATTGAAGAGCTCGGGGACGTTGTCATAAAACCCGCAGGTCTTACGGGCGGGAAAGGCGTGCGCGTCATGGGAGATCATTTTGACCTTCAGGGCGCTGCAGCTTATGCAAAGGAAGTCCTGAAAAACGACGACCTTGTGATCGAAGAGCGGTTGGTCGGCGAGGAGTTCACTGTACAGGCGTTCGTGGACGGCAATACCCTTGCATTTGCCCCTGCTGTCCAGGACCATAAAAGAGCGTACGACGGGGATAAAGGACCGAACACAGGCGGAATGGGCTCTTACAACGATTCAAAAGATATTTTACCTTTTATGAAAGAATCGGATTATACAGGCGCGAAAAAGATAATGTCAGACACAGTCCGGGCTATCAAAAAAGAGACGGGAGTACCATACCAGGGCATCCTGTACGGCCAGTTCATGGCGACCGGAAGCGGCATCTCGGTCATCGAATTCAATGCACGGTTCGGAGACCCCGAAGCCATGAACGTGCTTCCTCTTCTTAATAACGATTTCCTTGAAATATGCCTCGGCATTGTGAACGGGACTCTGGACAGGGTAAAGGTCACGTTCAAAAAGAAAGCGACTGTGTGCAAATACGCGGTTCCGGAAGGCTATCCGGATAACCCGGTCCGAGATTCGGTCGTGGAGATAGGAGATACCGGGGATGCGCTTCTATTCTATTCCAGCGTATATGAAAAAGACAATAAAATATACACAACAGGTTCAAGGGCTCTTGCAGTGCTGGGCATGGCGGACACTATCAAAAAAGCAGAAGAGAGAGCCGGGGCAGGTCTTTCAGGTCTAAAGGGCAGGCTCTATAGCAGGCATGATATAGGAACTGAAGCTCTTATCAGGAAAAGGATACGGCACATGGAAGAGTTAAGAGGAGACTCTTAACTATTTGATAATTAACCTTTCACTGGCCAGATGCCGTAATATGCATTCAATACAAGTACAAGTATTCCTGCAACCACTGATACTGAAATTACTGTTTTCGGGTCTATCGATATGGCGGTCTCCTCTGCATCGTAGTATCTCATCAAACCTGCCGAGGACATCAGACCGCTACCTTCATTCTTCTTTGCCATGTTTTTCCTTTACGTTTTCATAGCATTTGAATGTATCGCAATTTCACAGTATTTGTATGTATTTGAAGTGTTTAGTATAAATACAAACATTATTATACCATGAGCCATAAATTGATTACCTGCACGATGAACTATTAAAATATTACAATAGAAAATATTACAATACCATCAATGTCATTTATAAGAGATTTCCATACTAAAAACAAAAACATTCGCCGTAATGTTAGTGCGGGAAATAAATATTACGGTCTTATCAAAGCAGTCGTCGTATTGCTTATATTATTGGGGTTTATTAGTCTTGTTTCTGCGTATCAGGAATCCGATCTCCAGTGGACTTCGGGCGTATCAAACACGCTCCACCGCAATGATATCATCACATATAACGGATATACTGTAAAAGCCACAGATTTTCCTAACCCCGTGGAGTCAGACAGATACAGCGAAACCCCCAGCGAACCTATTGACCCGTTCGTGGGATTGAACGTTTCGAAGAATGGCAGTTTTGCCAATACTACTGCCCTCGGAACTGAGGAATCCTACGTCACACCTGATGGTGAGTTAAGAGTCATAGTAAGAGGACTGCCACCGAAGAACTCGACAGACTGGCTTATGGAAAGTTACAACCCGTGGGCGTTAGTAGAACTGAATCCGAGGGGTAAGCCTGAACTTGAGGTGTCGGTAGATACCGATAAAGATGAATACTCATCAGCCGACGATACTGAGATCATTACGTCTGTAACTATAAGGAACTCAGGCACGGCTGATGCCGTTAACGTTGATTTGAACGTTGATGCACCATTTTCAGCAAAAAGCGGCGGTTTAAAGTATCACTACGAAAGGATCAAAAAAGGAGAATCGGTAACAGAAGAAATCACGTTTATATCGCCTGTCCCCACTGAAGATAAGACGTACAGCATACTTGCAAACGTCAGTGCATATGATGTTAAGAACCTGCCTTACCCGGCCAATTCCTCAAAGCAGCTCTCTGTGATCGTCGATCCTGAATGGAGCATGTCTCTGCGGAAGACCACGCTTGAGAAGATATACTTAAAAGATTCTGCGATGGTCTCACTCGCCTTGAAAAATAACGGAAAGATCAATATTAAAAACGTGACCATTGAAGATTCTGTTCCCAGGGGTTTTAAACTGGTAAGCAACACTTCACTGCACTGGGTCGCCGATATCTCCGCCGGTGGAGAATGGAGTTATCACTATCTGATAACCCCCGAAGAGCCAAATGCCAAGGGCGTGGTATTCCCGGTGGCAACAGCAGAATTCAAAGTACAGAAGGAATTGTACGGCATCCGGTCAAACCAGCCGAAAACCATCGTCTATGGACCTCTGGTTAGACTCGAAAAGCATACCGATGTTTCTGCGCCCAGCCCGGGGGATACAGTTACTGTCACGGTAAACGCGAAAAACAGTGGAAGTACCCCCACAAGGATATTTATAAAAGACCAGTTGCCTAACGGTACTACTTTAGTCAGCGGTACTACATCCTTTGAGGAGTTCTTGGAAGCAGGGAAAGATGTGAGTTTCAGCTATACTATTAAAATAGATTCAACTGGATCCCTCACGCTCCCGCCTGCAGCTGCCCAGTACTATAAGCTCGGCAATACTGGCGGTAAGATCAGTATAAAGAGCAACGGTGTAGAAATAAAAACCATATCCCCGGAAGAAGTTAACCGGGCCGCAGAGGTATCTCAAACTACAACGCCGCCTCAGCCGACTGAGATTCCCGAACCGCCTGCGCCGCTTGCCACGGAGTCAACTCCATCGGGCAATAACCGGGTAAACGAACCCGGCCCAAACAAATTACCGGTAATTGAGCCTCCCATGCAGGCCGATGCCCTCCTCGGCTTTATGCTTGGCTGCAAAGATATCAACAATGCCGATAACAACACTACCCGGGCATATGATGCCTGCAGATATTTCAATCTGAACGCTCCTTAGTTTTTTATCCGTTTTTTGCCAATGCTGTTAACTTTGTTAATATTCGGTAGCATATTAGGTAAATCACGACCTCTCACCGCAAAGAACGCAAAGTTCGCAAAGAGTTATTATTGCTATCCTTTGCGCCCTTTGCGGTGTTTTATCTATTCCTCTTTCCGATAACCCAAAAAGTGTACAATATTAATCTTAAGTTAACAGCATCTTTTTGCCCATACAAAACTTTAAATCCATTACCTGCCTTACATTGTGCGGTGATTCGATGAAAGTATATATCTGTAATAAGAGTTGCTGCCCTGCGGTTGAGACAGTCGGCGATGAAGTATTGATCGGAGAGGGCGCGAACACAGTACGGTTAAAAAAGAACGAATGGAATAACCTGGTACAGAAGATACTGTCCGGCGAGCTTCACTCTGTTTAGACCGGGAAACCTTTTTCACCGACAAGGGGCACAAATATGACTCCCCCTTTTGCTTCTTTTTTCAACCCGTCGGTCTTTGTCACAAGATAGAGTTCCTGGAAATTCCTGCCCACTGGAATGACGAGCTTGCCGCCGCTCTTGAGCTGGTCGGTCAGGGTATCAAGAATGTCAGGCGCCGCGCATGCAACATTGATGCGGTCATAAAGGGCGTGTTCAGGAAGCCCCAGGGAGCCGTCGCCTGTAATTACGGTTACGTTCGTGATGCCTGCTTTTTTGAGGTTCTCGCGGGCAAATTCCGCAAGGCCTTCTATTACTTCAACAGCATAGACCTGACCGCTGCCTGCAAGCACGGCCATCACGGCCGCATGATAACCTGAGCCTGCCCCGATTTCCAGCACCTTCATGCCATCCCGGATATCAAGTAGGTCGCACATTATTGCGACCATGTGAGGGGCTGAAATGGTCTGCCCCCATCCGATGGGTAACGGATAATCGGCATAAGCATGTTTCCACTCACCCTCCGGGACAAAGAGATGCCTTGGAACGCGGCTCATCGCATCCAGCACACGCTCGCTTATACCCAGAAGCCTCAGTTCCTCTATCAGCCTGTTCCTTTGTGCCTCAAACTCCATACCGACTCCCTTTTCCTGATAACGACACGTTCGCCTTTTGAAAATCTCTTCGGTTCCACGATACCGGGATCTGCATATATCCGCCTGATGTCCTTTGCGGCAATCGCTATACCTTTTCTACTCTTAAAGCCGCCGTCCCGTATCTTTATCTTTTTGATCTCAAGCTCGCGGTTATCCGGTTTGACTTTTTCCCCGATGACGAACTCCTTCTCCCCGGGTACCCGCATCTCTATGGATTCTGTGGTTTCCCTGTGGCTTACGGCTATTTTCACTATTACCTCGTCGATGGCCCGCGCCCAGATTGTCTTGATAGCCTCCGCCGGGGCGCTGTCTTTCCTTTTATCCCCGACCTCAATGGACGTGATCCGCACAAGGCTCGCTTCACCCGTTGCCTCATCATCTATCAGGAGCTCATCTCCCGTCCTTATTACACCTGAAAGCAGGGCTTTCCTGTGTACCGACTCTTCTCCTTTACTGATGATTACCCTTACCTGCACATTACGGGGTTTCGGGGCATCATGCACCGGGCCGCAGTTCTCGCACTTTTCCATACTTCAAGATTGAGGGGCGGGGTAGATATAAATATCTAATAAAGGCGCACAGCGCAAAGTGCTTGATTTAAGAAACTAGATTTTCCGTGATGTATATAATCATTATATAGATGGATGAATTTATATTTTTTTAACTCCAATTTTTGTGATACTGATTATAATGATAATAATAAAACATTCTATCCTGAGAACTGTTATGTATCAAATCTTTCGCAAAAATGGTGAGATCAAATGACGTATACCCAAAAACAGGCTGAACCTGAGATATTCGAGATATTAAGGCTTCTTTTTAGATACACTATCCACAGGCTCAACCTTCAGCATATACTCTTTTTCCTGGTGTTAGTAACTTTCGATATAGGAGACGCAGTAACAGGCGCAATAATGATGGACGCAAAAGGCATCGGAGCCGAGTACAATTTTATTATAAGGTATGTATATGAAAACCACGGGCTTGCCGGGCTTATCGCTGTTAAGCTCTGGTTCATAATTATTCCTCTGATGATTGCCTCTATAGTCAATAAGCAAAGCTACTGGCTGATAAATGGGATTCTGGTCTCCCTCATCATCGCCGGGACTGCGGCTATCCAGGCGAACCTGCAGGCACTGATGGGTGTTCCTTTTACGGATCCCACGGATATCACCCTGCTTTACATTAAAATGCTGGTTATTCTCGGAACGGCAGGCAGTATCATCGACGATCACATAGCAAAAAATACCACAAGTGCAGTTAATACCTGATGATAAAACCCGGGAACTCCCCTTTATAATTTTCAGGTATGACCTCTACGCTGTCCACGACTGCATATTGAGGTCCTTTTTTGCACCAGTGTACCATTTCTTCAACCTTTTCCTGCTCGCCTTCAAAAACAGCCTCGACACGCCCGTCTGCAAGGTTCCTCACCCAGCCTGTGATACCGATTTCCTGTGCTTTTTCCTCCGTACTCGATCGGAAAAATACGCCCTGTACCTTTCCCGAAACAAAGATATGCGTCCTGGTTTCCATTTTAACGCCCTTACTTGATTCTGGCGTATTCCCAGAAAATCTTTCTGTTCGTACCTGTCTTTTTTAGCTCCCCGGCCAGGTGCATATCATCCAGTATCTCAAGCAGTTCTGTTCTCTGTATTTTTATATCAAAACTGTGAAGGAGCGCTTTCCTGATATCGTTTTGCATCATTGGCTGCACAAGTACCTTCTCGATAAACCCCACTATATCCTCATATACGGCCCAGGGATAGATTATCCACTGCCATGAGTCCTGTTTTTCGCCCCAGTAATCGGGGATAAAAGAGGAGCAGGTCTTGTAATGCAGGGATGCCGTTTTAATCTCAGCCGGAGCCTTCCCCTTCATGTAATCCAGGATGGCAGCGTAGGTACCCCCGGTATCTGCGACATCATCCACTATCAGTATCCTTTTACCGGCAATGTCTACCTCTTCAGGAAGGGAATACTTTATTTTCGCTTTCCCGAGGTTGGATGCTATCCCCCAGTGCTCCACCCTGATGGATGTAAGGTCTTTTTGGAGAAGAATATCGCATACTATGCGCGCAGGTACAAATCCTCCTCTTGCGACGCCTATGACCATATCCGGCCTGAACCCTGAGCGTTTTATTTTATTCGCAAGGCTCTTTGCCAGTTGATAAGCCTCATCCCAGCTTACCATGTAGCATTTAAACGAATTTGCTGGCTTTTCCATTGGATTTAGATAGTCTACCGTAATAGATATTCTTTCCTGTGGAAAGTAGAAAACGGTAAAGTCCGGAAAATAAAAGAATATCGGTTTACAGAAGTCCCGATCTCTGGAGTAACATCAGATCTTCAGTATTCAACTTTTCGCCAAGCTTGAACTGGTTATAAACCTCTTCAGCTTCTTTCTTGGTCTTTTCTCTGATAGATTCTTCCTTACTCTCTTTTGTCTTTCTCTTTAACCCGATTATTACTTTATTAAGTTCCCGGATTTCCTTCTGGGATTGTATGAATAACCTGTGCTGCTCATCCGCAGCTTCCTGGGCTTTGACAAATTCCTTATGTGCCTCGTCCGATTCAGCCCTTACCTTATCAGCATCCTTGAAGATCACGATCATCTTATCATGGTACTGCTGTGCAGCCTCAGCATACTCTTTTACCTTGTTATGGTGGACTGCCGCTTCATCACGGAGTGATTGTGCTTTCTCAAGTAGCGATTTCAGTTCGCTTGAGCCCTCAAGCTGCTGTTTCCTGCGCTTGAGTTCGTCGGTCATTTTGGCTATGTTGTCAACAAGCTCCCGCTCCGAGGTAGGTGTCAATACCTCTGTCTGCTGTTTGAATTCCAGCCTGTCTATTTCCCTTTTTAACTCTTTCAGGGACGGACCATCGCCGAGATTTAAATCCTTCCGGATTTTATCGATTTCTGCATACACCTTATTAGCCTGCTCATTCAACTCATCGCGTTTGAGCTTTGCCTCGCTTACCTGCTGGTTATTCTCATCGCGCAGTTTTTTGAGCTGCTGTGCCTCATCGATCAAATCTTTTGTGCGTTTGTTTAACTCGTTTCTTTTAGTTGCCCATTTACTTGCTTCCAAGTTGAGCTCGTTCCTTTTGTTCTTGTAGTCTTCCGACTTGTTTTTTAAGTCGGTCTTTCGGTTCGTTAGTTCATTTAACAATCTATATGTCCTCCTTTTCCAACAAACGTTGGGGTTATGCATTTCTAATGCACGATTCATATCCCGGATCATCCGGGACACCTTTACATATCTTCACATTTTTATATTTATACACTGATTAAGATAGCCTTAATGTTCGGTTTATAGTTGGATTTTTAAAACAACCTGGAACTGTATCTTGACGTACTCCGAATCACTGCATAACGAGTGAATGATTTCTTCTCATAATATCACATACCTTTTAACCTTTTCGGATGGGAAAAATATTTTATCCTATTTAAAAAAATGCTGCCCCGGGTACTATTTAATCCCCAGCACATCCGCCATTTCATATACACCCGGCCGGGCCGAGCATACCCATTCCGCGGCTTTTACTGCGCCCTTCGCGAACGCCTGCCTGCTGTGCGCCTGGTGCTTTATCTCGATCCTTTCCCCGTCGCCTGCAAATAGGACCGTGTGGTCTCCCACAATATCGCCTCCTCGGACCGCGTGGATGCCTATCTCCTTTTGCCGCGGGGAAATACCATGCCTGCCGTACACCAACTCCTTCCCTCCCAGCGTCTTTGAGATGACCTCGGCAGCTTTCACGGCAGTCCCGCTGGGCGCATCCTTCTTCTGGTTATGGTGCGCTTCTATTATCTCTATATCAAAATCCGAAAGGCGCTTTGCAGCCTCGGCCAGCAAGCCCCAGAACACGTTTACGCCTATGGAAAAATTGGGCGCAATGACCGCAGCCACACCACTGCTCTTTATGGCGTCCTCCATTGATTTGCGCTGCTCCTGAGTGAAACCCGTAGTCCCGACAACCAGGTTGACCTTGTTCCTAGCGCTTGCCGTGACGTTCTTCACAGCAGCCCCGGCTATGGTGAAATCTATAAGAACGTCGGGTTTTGACTTCTCCAGGATATTATCTATATCCTTTGCATCCCCGACCCGGACATCCAGTTTGCCCTGCCTCATCACCTCGCCGATATCCTTGCCTGTATTGGTCACATCTATGGCTGTAACGAGCTTCATATCCCCGGATCTCAGTATGTTCTCGATAATAAGCATGCCCATCCTGCCGCAGGCGCCGGTGACTGCTACTTTTATCATATGTCGCTCACTTTTTTATGAGATGCAAGTCGTTTAAGGCGGCTTTCAGCTTCTTTTCGTTCTCCTCGCTCATGGGCGCAAGAGGAAGCCGGAGGTTCCCGGCCGGAAGCCCGATAAGCTCGACCGCCTTCTTTACAGGTATGGGGTTCGTCTCTAAAAAGACAGCGCGTATCAGGGGAGCAAGTGAGAGATGCAGTTCCCTTGCCCTGTCCATATCTCCCTTCCGGAATGCCTCTACCAAGGAGACCATAAGCCTCGGGGCCACATTAGCCACGACTGAGATAACACCCACGCCTCCCAGCGCAAGAATGGGTAGTGTGAGACCGTCATCCCCTGAAAGAACAACAAAATCCTCATCCTTTGTGAGTTCAAGTATCCTGGTGATCTGGTCAAGGCTGCCGCTTGCTTCTTTTATCCCCACTATGCTGCTAACTTTTGCAAGTTCTGCAACGACCTCGGGCTTCATGTTTATCCCTGTGCGTGAGGGGACGTTGTATAAGATGATTGGTATATCGACGGCATTCGCAACAGTCTTGAAATGGGCGATCATTCCGCGGTCGTTGGGCTTGTTATAGTAAGGCGTTATCAGAAGGACGCCATCCGCGCCCGCATCAGCCGCAAATTTCGTAAGCTCAAGCGCTTCTGTCGTGTTATTGGAGCCCGTGCCTGCTATGACAGGAACATTGGAGCATTCGACCGCATACTCGATAACCTTCTCATGCTCCTCTATAGAAAGGGTCGCAGCCTCACCCGTCGTCCCGCAGGGAACGATGCCGGATACCCCGTTCTCTATTAAAAACTCGATATTCTGCGTTAGACCTTCTTTGTCTACCTTATTATCCTTTGTGAAAGGAGTAATGAGGGCGGGCAGAACACCTTCGATCATAGCGATCTACTTCTTTCTTATAGCCTTTACTCTCAGCGCACGTACAATATAACCGGCTACACGGTTCCTGATGACCTTGCTCTCGATATTGGTATATTTGGTAACGTTCTCTTTGTTCGCCCCGAAGTCGGTTGTGAAAGCATCGCCATGCTCTTCAAGTAATAGGCTGGCCATTGATTTGATGTAGTTAGGTCTAATATTTCCCATGATCTATCTCCATTGGCTTCGCATACAACTTTATTACTCATATAGGTTTTGGGAGTGTATCGCTTCACTTCCCTTTCTTTTTCTCCTTCCCTTTGCCCTCCGAAGCCTGCATTTTTATGACCTTATCTACATACGTTTCCACTTCGGCTGGAGCAAGCACCCTGAATTTCCTGGTCGAAAACTCGATCACCCCAATCTCGATGGTGGCTGCATTGAATAACCCCTCAGAGATGCCGTGAAGAGCCTCAAGACCGAGAAGCAGCGCATCCTCAAGTTTGATATTATCAGTGTACTTCTTTTCAAAGACCTCCATGGTCTCATCCCTTCCCGAGCCTATGGCTGTGGCTTTGTACTCCAGAAGAGCGCCGCTGGGATCTGTCTCGAACAGGCGTGCCCTGCTGTCATCAACCCCTGCTATAAGAAGCGACGTCCCGAATGGTCTTACGCCGCCTGACTGGGTATACGCGTATTTGAAGTCGCATATTTTTTTGGATAATTCCTCGATGCCGATAGGTTCGTCATAGGTAATCCTGTTGATCTGCGCCTCTACCCTTGCATGGTCTATCAGGACCCTTGCATCAGCAACAAGACCTGATGTGGCTGCACCGATATGGTCATCTATCTGGAATATTTTCTCTATGGATTCAGGTTCAAGAAGTTTGGTTGTGACCCGCTTGTCCACGAGCAGGGCAACCCCGTCGATCGCTCTGATTCCTACCGCGGTCGTCCCTCTCTTTACTGCTTCCCGTGCGTACTCTACCTGGAACAACCTTCCATCAGGGCTGAATACCGTTATCGCCCTGTCATATCCCATCTGGGCTGGCGCTTGCATTATAACATCTCCGTTGAGCTAATAATCTCCACACTATATTGAAACTATCTTTATGTTAAAAGGATTGTCTGGGAATATATCAATTTCTATGCTTGAACAAAAAAGCAATGTTTTTAAATGTCAGCGATATTGTGGCGGCTATGATACGTGTCTCGGATATTACGACTTATCTTAAATGCCCCAGGATGTGCTACTATACAAATAAAGGGCACAAGCTTTTAACAGGTGCCGCACCCGGTTACCTGGAGCGCATAATATTAAAAGAACTGGCTCTGACGTACGGACTTACCTCTGGTAAAGAGGATATGTTATCTATCCTGAATAACGAGCTTGACCGTATTTCAAAGGAGGTCCGTATCATTTACAGGGCAGAACTGGAAGGCGTTGAAGATGATGCGCTTATGGACGCCGCATCCGCAGTTCGCTCCTCTCTTGGGAACATCTGTTCGAACCTCTCTTCAAATGCCGGCTACTATGCCAACAGCCAGGTCGATATCGAGCCTCTGCTGCACTCGGAAAAATTCGGACTGAGCGGCAGCCCGGATAAGCTTGTAAAGATCGATGAGACTCCTGTTCCCTCTATAATAAAAACAGGTGCCATGCCTGAGAACGGCGTATGGCAGGGCGACAGGCTCCAATTGACCGCTTACGCGATGCTAGCCGAAGATAAGTACAACTCAGTTGTGGAACGTGGTTTTGTTGAATACGCGCGCCGGGGTACGGTCAGGGAAGTAACGATAAAGAGGCATGAGCGGCGCAAAGTCCTCCAGATAAGGGACAGGATCAAGAAGATCCAGGAAGGATTCATGCCCGAAAGACCGCAGGACGCGCCGTGCGAGCGCTGCGGGTTTGCGGGATTATGCGAGGTAAAGTCAACTCTTGCATCCAGGTTTTTTTGATGATAAGGCCTGACAAGCACCCGATGACGGTGCATTTCCACGGAAGTGAGACGTAAATTCGAAGCATACTGCCACTCAGGAGTGGAGCTTTCAATTTAAATCCGTTTTCGGGTTTGGATTCAGTATCAGTGGAGGTCTGGGTTGCTGGCTGAAGTCAAAGTCCTGTGCAATATCGCCGAGCTGCGAAACGCTTTCTCGGACAGTGGGTCGCCTGTCGGGCCTCTGGTCGGTTTTAGGATCAATCCTTTCGCCGCCAAGGAAATCGTCCTCTATGAACTTCATATAAGCATCAAAGCTGAGGTTCTGGTGGTCGATATAACCCTTTTTGGCATAGGGGGCTAATAACCAGGGCAGGCACGCGCAGGCCATAACCGTTCTCGTCCACTTTCGGCGGGACCATGTGGTCATAGAACCCGCCCCAGTCGTCCCAGGCCAGGAATATCGCGGTGCTGTTCCAATCGGGGCTCTGCATTATTGCATTGATTATGCTGGTTGTGTACGTTTGGCCCCTGCTCACAAGCGCAGGCGGATGCTCGCTATCTTTTGAATTCGGCACTATCCAGACAACCGAGGGTAGCGTTCCGTCTTTTGCGGCGACGAAAACGTTACCGAGAGACTGGATATTACCTGTCTGGTTATCCTGTTTGACAGTCTCAAACCAGGGAAGTGGATTCCAGATTTGCGGCACTCCAACTTTTTGTGTCCTGGGATTGCAGAACATAGAATCGTCTTCGCAATCGGGCTGGTATCCTTCATCAAGATAATATGCCCAGCTCACATTATTCTTATAGAGGAGATATGTGATATCAGTCCAGGCATAGTTGGGCTGGATAATGCTGCCATTTTTGCTTTTCTGCGGAAATGTAAGTGATTGGGGATTTGCAAGCTCATTTTTACAGCTCTCAGGGTCTGAATTTGCACATTTAGCGGACCATCCCGATACCAGGAAAAGGTGATTTGGAAGACTCCAGGAGGCGGCTGATGCGAACATATGATCCTGCAGCACAAAATTATCTGCATATGCCCAGTAGTTCGGAATTTCTCCACGATCGTGGTAGCCCATCACATCCGAAAGTCCGGTGATATTAAGACCATTTTTGGAATTACATTCAGGGTCAACGCTCTTTTCGCATGGCATTTTCCTTGCTGCCTCCTGCTGTCCGATGAAGCCGTCCATTTTGCCTCCATCAATGTCAGCAACTGAGTTTGAATCACCATGCGGTCCTCCCTCGTTCTTATCTTTCGTGCTGTGGTAGGGTTGGACGCAGTGCCCGGTGCCGGGGTCTGGCACACAGACGGTTGGCATGCCGTTTTCCATCGGAATTCCTTCAGCTCCCGGATAGGTACCGAAATAATGGTCAAATGCTCGATTCTCCTGCATTATGATGACTACATGCTTGATTTTGTGAATGCCCGAATCCTGATGGCTGATCGGCGTTTGATTGCCGTGTCGCACCTGATCGCTCAGAGGAAGTGGCGTCTGAATTCCCTGCTGCACCTGATTGCCCGGAGGAAGCTGTTTGCTTTGCGGCGGCTGTGTAATACATCCGGATATAACAAGAACCAGAATTACGCCAAGCGCAAGCCAAAACCGCATCACGACCACAATGAATCTTGGACGTTAAGGTTTATAAAGATTTTGAAAATCGCCTTATAATTCATACTCTACAGTCCGCTTTTCCAATGGAACTGATGAGGCTACTAACGGTTCTTCTGGCATATCTGTAACATGCGGTTATGCGGGGGCACAACTGCCTGTCACCTACAACAATTGGTAGCCTTAAGACGTGTATATCTATGGCTGTAATCTATGGCTGTAATCTATGGCTGTAATCTATGGCTGTAATCTATGGCTGTAATCTATGGCTGTAAATCTTAGACTTGTGGAAGAAGCTGTAGAAATAGCAGAAGCGTTTTTAAAATGAAACTATCGAAACCATCGAAACTATCGAAACAGCCGATAAGTTTATGCAGCATGATTTATGAGCATATATTGTAAAGCCCTGCCAGACTTATATTAAAAAGTTAATTGGATGAGTTCAGAAACAAAAACAGAAAAAATGCTTATTGAACGTTTGGGGAGATAACTTCTGGAAGATACGGGGCTGATAAAGCATCAATACAATCATACATCTTATGGGAGATGAAATGAAGTATTATTAAGTTATATAATGCGCCTGCTGAAAAGGGGTTAGCGGGGTGAGATGGTCGGTTGAATATTACATCGAGGTCTCATTAAGCTCTTATCAAACCACGTTTTAAAGAATCCGAGATGCGCGGGGATTTGCCTGTGATGGTAATGTGGTAAGCGCATCAGATGCATTGCACTGTATGAGGCTGTTTATGCAAGCCTCGCAAGAAGTGCAACGAAATAATAAATCGAGGTCAGGGTGGTAAATAGATGATTCGAAATAAAACGCGAACGGACGACAAGTACACGAAAATAAATGGAAGAAAATTGGATAAAGGGGGGTAGTTAAATGATAAGAAAGTTAACATTAATGCTGCTGCTATTAACGGTAGTGGCTGTGATAGGGATATCGGGGGCTTCAGCGGCAACATCCAGCATCTCAGGCTTCAAGTTCAACGATGTCAACGGCAACGGGACATGGGATCCGGTAGAACCAGCGCTTCCGAACTGGACGATAGTACTGACGATGCCGGACGGGAGCAAAATAACCAATACCACGAACGCTAGCGGGTTCTATATTTTCAGCAATCTCCCGGCGGGCAACTATACGCTTGAAGAGGTTCTCCAGCCGGGCTGGGTACGGACATTTCCCAAGGAACCAATTATCAGTATAACCCTCTCGGAAGGGGAGGACATGAAAGATACCGGCTTCGGAAACATGAAGATATCACAAGCAACATTCAACATCTCAGGATTCAAGATAAATGGCGACACGGGTAACGGAATCCAGGGCTGGAATATCACGCTATCGAACGACACAATGCAGACGAGTACATTGACAGGTACGGACGGCTCTTACCAGTTCACAGGTCTTTTAAATGGCACATATAACGTGACAGAGGAAACAAGATCAGACTTTACTCCAAATGGTCCTACTTCCCAGAATGTTACCATAGCGGATCAGGATATCACAGACATAAACTTCACAAATACGCCAGTGTCACAAACACCTACTCCATCACAAACACCTGCTCCAAGCCCGCCATCAACTCCAACACTCACGACTGGCAGTATCTCAGGCTTCAAGATCAATGACCTCAACGGCAATGGAAAATGGGATGAAGGTGAGAATGGTCTATCAGGCTGGACAATCCAACTAATGGACATAGAAACCCACCAGGTTAGAAAAGAAACTGCTACGGATGACCAGGGCTTCTATAGGTTCGAGAATCTTCCTGCAGGCAAATATCTTATAGAAGAAAAGAACCAGGAAGGCTTTGTACCTACCAGCTCTCCAGTTAAGGTTATAACATTGGTCCAAGGTGAGAACTCCATAAATAACAATTTCACGAACAGGCTAGTACTTAGTCTGGTTCACATTGACAACCAAAGAAACGTAGAAAACAAAGATATGGATGACAAGGGAAACATAAATGACAAAAAAGACAAGGGTGACCAGGGAAACATAAAAGATAACAAAGGCGGAAACACAAAAGATAACAAAGACATAAATGACCATGGAAACATAAAAGACGAAAAGGACTTGAATCATAAAGATAAAGGAAATAAGCACTAAGTCTACAGGACAGTAAAGGAAAATTTAAGATATGGGGACAAATTTTCCTATTTGTCCCTATTTTAAGTACAATAACGATTTAAAAATCCCTTTCATGAATAATTTTTATTATTTTTTCAATCCAAAATAACATCTTCCCACTGGGATTTCTCTCCAGGAATGTGCCTTAGAATAAAAGTAGCCCGGATAGGATTCGAACCTACGTCGCAAGGTCCAGAGCCTCGCATGATTGACCGCTACACTACCGGGCTTCTCGCCGTAAATAGCATTTTTCACGTATTAATCTATCGGAGCCCGACGGACACCGGGATATCAATATCCTAATTGGTTCATGAGAGATGCCAGTATTTACTTTGAACTTTTTTTACCTGTTCTAACCGCTCTCTTACCTTAGGACCGGGTTCAGCCGCTTCTATCTTCCCAAGTTCCTTTCCCATAAATACCCCAAGAACGGCAGCAACAGAGCGGGCGAGAAGATCAAGGTCATAGCCGCCTTCAAGGACCGCAGCCACTTTCCCTCCGCAGGTCTTTTCGGCTATTGATTTCACGATGGATGCAAGCGCAACAAAACCGTTCACGCTCATTCTCATCTGGGCAAGACCATCGTTTGCGTTCGCATCCTGCCCTGCCGAGACAAGAACTATGTCGGGCTTGAACTCAAGCGCTGCGGGAATAAGTATCTCCTCAAACGCTGCGATAAACCCGGCATCATCCGTACCTGCGGGCAGGGGTACGTTGATATTATAACCAGTTCCTTCGCCCGTCCCGACTTCATCTATCCAACCCGTTCCGGGATAGTGCGGATACTGGTGCGTGGAAAAATATAATACTGTGGGGTCGTCATAGAACGCCTTCTGGGTCCCGTTCCCGTGATGGACATCCCAATCCACTATAAGCACGCGTTCTTTTCCTCTCTTCTGGGCATGGCGCGCCGCAATAGCTACGTTGTTGAAAATGCAGAAACCCATGCCCCTGTCAGGCTCTGCGTGGTGACCGGGCGGTCTGACAAGCGCGAACGAGTTCTCAACTTTATTATCAAGTACAGCATCAACCGCAGTAATCGCGCCGCCAACCGCAAGAAGCGCCACGTTATATGAATCTTTACTCAGAACTGTGTCAAGGTCAAGCGGGATTTCCAGCTCGGAGTATTTTTTTGCTTTTTCGATGTACTCCGGTGTGTGTATATATTCTATCTCGCTCAGCTCAGCGTACCTGGGCTTGATCAAGTCCAGTTGTTCCATCATCCCTGTCTTCCTGAGATGGGAGATTATTGAAACCAGCCGCTCCTTTGTCTCAGGATGAGGGCCAGTTTCGTGTTTTAGGTAATCGGGATGATAGATGACACCCGTCTGGGGATTATTGCCAGGCACAGTTGTAAAAAGATGAGAATTTTGGTTCAATCAAGCCAGTTTCTTGCCGCCAGCGCCAACTGTATTATCGTATATCTCTTTCACATGGAAAATTATTGCTGATTTCCCGGCCTGTTTTTTTAAATCCGCCATCTCCCTGGCAATCATATACCTGTCGCCTTTGGTCTCTATATCCACTGTCCCTTTTATCTGGTAGGATTTTTTAATTTCGCTATCATAAGCCACGATCGCCACATTAGGATTTGAATCTATGTTCTTTCGTGTCTTGTTGAGCGCATTTTCAACAAATAGTATCGTTTCATCATCAAGTATTTTCCACATTGTAACAAATACTACATTTGGTTTCCCGCTCTTATCAGCGGTAGCAAAGGGTAAGGGTTTTTGCTTAGCAACAACATCCTTTATCTCAGGAGGCATTTTAACCATAATATATCACCTTTTTCATTCGGTATGCTTTGTGTATAAAGGTTTTGATATTACGCTATCCTCTTTTTACCTTCCGCAGGCTTGAGATGATATACTTCTTCTACATTTACGAGCAGTGCTGCTTTTGGTTTTATCTTTCCACCATATCTCTTGTTGATACGTTCTTTGACCTCCTCGAAGTATTTTCCCGTATCCGTTATTTCTCCACGTCCTTTGATCATGTAGCCATTTGGATATACTGCATTTCCAACCGCTACACGGGATCCATTCTTGATATTTGATGCGGTTTTTGACATGAAAGAGATACCAATCAGGAGCTTATCGTTATCTACCGGTTTAATAAAACAGGCAGGCGCAAGATGAGGCGCTCCATCTTCTGTCACTGTGGATACCCATGTCAGGACTTTCTGTTTATCGCAGTCAGGATTATCAAACATTTTTATAACTTCATCAGGCATTGATACCATAATTTATCACCATTTTTCATTTAGTATGCTTTTGGGTATAAAGGTTTTGATTTCATTTCACACACAACCGTTTTATCCATATACCGCATCATTGGGCTCAATGATCTTTGAAAAAATCCCGACAGTTCCCACATCAGAAGAACTTCTTGACAAATCCTTCCGCCGTGCCGCGCGCGCAAAGCACGGAAAACGGATTTCAGACCGCGTATCCAAACTCAAAGCCGAGGAATCCATGCTGCTCACGGCAGCCAACATACTCAGTGATAACCTCATAAACGCAGTCAGGAAATTTCCAAGCTTTGACCAGATGCCGCCCTTTTACACGGAGCTTGCAGATATTCTTGTGGGTATAGAAGAGATGAAGATGAACCTTGCCTCTGTGCAGTGGGCAGGCAATAAAATAAACGAAATGGCAAGGAGATATGTGGGCATGATGCGCGACGCCGAGGATGCTAAAGTGGTACGCAAGCAGGCGTTCGGCAGAATCTCCTCAATCGTGGACAGCATAGACGGGAACCTGCGCTTCCTTAACGATGCGCGGAACAAGCTCCGGAAGCTTCCAGATATCAGCGAAGCTCCGACAATAGTTGTAGCGGGTTATCCCAATGTCGGGAAATCCAGCTTCGTGGCGCTTGTCAGCAGCGCAAGACCTGAGATAGCTTCGTATCCTTTTACTACAAAAGGGCTGGCTGTAGGGCATTTTACAAGGAACAAGATAAGATACCAGGTCATAGATACGCCGGGGCTGCTTGACCGTCCTCTTGAGGAGAGAAATGAAATAGAGCTTCAGGCGATATCCGCCCTGAAACATGTGGGAAAGGCGATCTTATATATCGTCGATCCTTCTGAAACATGCGGTTACACTCTTGAAAAACAGATGCATCTCCTGGAAGAGATAAAAAAGGAATTTGGGGTGCCGATGCTGGTCGTGGCGAACAAGACCGATATTTCTAAGCCAGTCGAGGGTGTGGACATGAGTATGTCTACGCTTACCGGAGAGGGCGTGGATACCGTTCTGGACAGACTTGTGGAGATGCTTACAATAAACCTCTGATTGCGAAAATATAGTCTCCCGCATAACACTTAATAATTATCTATAAACCACAGAGTTCACAGAGGACACAGAGTAAAAATTACAACTCTCTGTGCTCTCCGTGTCCTCTGTGGTTGATTATCTGGCTTTAGCTCATTTAAAAAACTGGCACAATTTTTTGCAGATGATCGTAATTTAGGAATAATACTTTCACCCCACTCTGGTAAGGTTTATGTATTCACAGACGAAGGTATAGTCTGCCTCTCAAATAATAAAAATCAAACAAGAGGCTTGAGGAAAGATATGAACGAAATAGCAACAAAGATAGAAGCCCGATTTTCAGAACTGGGCGTTAAAGTACAGCCAAGCGAGATCGAAACACGGTTGGACCAGTTGATAAATAAATACAAGGTCCCACCCGAAGAAGCGCGCCGGAACGTCATTAACTATTTTCTAAAACAGCATAATATCCCGAAAACGGAGTTCTTTGCGCAGCGGGAAACACCTGTAGTAAAAGTGACAGACATCAAAGAGAATGAAAAATGGGTGACACTGCGTGGCAAAGTTATCCAGTTGTGGGAGAGCACACACGAATCCGTATCGCAGGTCGGACTGCTGGGAGACGAGTCAGGCACAATAAAATTCACAAAATGGACAAAGGCGAACCTGCCTCAGGTAGAGGAGGGAAAAAGTTACCTCTTCAAGAATGTCATCACTTCGGAATGGCAGGGGCAGTTCAGCATCAAGCTCAATAAGACAAGCGCGATAGAGCCCCTAAAAGAGGATATCGAAGTGGGATCCACACCGGTTGAGCACAGGGGCGCGATAGTGGATATCCAGAGCGGCTCCGGTCTGATCAAGAGATGCCCGGAATGCAACCGCGCGCTGGTAAAAGGCGCATGCGGTGAGCACGGGAAGGTAGAAGGTATCTATGACCTGCGGGTAAAAGCAGTCATGGACGACGGAGATAAGGTGCAGGACATCCTGCTGAACAGGGAAGTCACTGAAGCTCTTATCGGCATCACAATCCAAAAAGCCAAGGAAATGGCAACAGAAGCGCTTGACCAGTCGGTAGTGCTTGATCTGATAAAAAGCAAACTTGTTGGCAGGTATTTCATCGTCTCGGGAAAAAGGCTTGACAGGTTCATCCTGGTGGATACGATAAGCCAGGATATCAAGCCGATAGACGAGGATATCAAGAGGCTGCTGGCAACTGCTGCCTCACCGGTCGCACAGGAGGCGTAAATCATGGCAGACGGTGGATTTATCAGAGAAGTAGCGCACCGAATATTCGCAGCAGAGTTCAAGGATGCAAACCTCCAGGCAAGAGAAGGAAGCGACCAATATTCGCCCCAGTACCTCCTTACACCGACGGGCGCCAAGTGCAACCGCGTCTTCATCGTCGGCACGCTGACAGAGAAGGAAGATATGGGAACCGAATCCGAGTTCTGGCGCGGGCGAATCGTCGATCCCACAGGCGCGTTCTTCGTGACAGCAGGACAGTACCAGCCCGAGGCTGCACAGGTGCTTGCAAGAACAACGCCGCCTGAGTTCATCGCGGTCATAGGGAAGCCCAACACCTACACGACCAAGGAAGGGAACGTGATGACATCCATCAGGGCTGAGTCCCTGCAGATAGTGGATGCAGCCACGCGGGACAGATGGGTCGTGGATACTGCAAAGCACACCATGGCGCGCCTTGAGAAGCTGAAGGGCAATGAGCCTGATGCTGTTAAGGCGAGGGAGCATTACTCTACGAATGTGGAGAATTATAGGGCGATGGTGGCGCAGGCTCTTGAGTCGGTGAGGGCACAGTAGGGTGCCCTTGTTTTTTTAGAAAGGAAGACAACTGAATGAAGAATATCAGAGGTCTACTTATGAAACAATATGAATTTTACGAAAAATCAACCCAACTTGTTTACGAAGGTTTAGTTCCTATAATAATCCTTGCGAGTATGGCCGTTGTTGGTTCAATATTAGATGTCTTTTTAGGAGGCGAAGGCTGGTTTAAGTATATATTTGCTGGGATAGGTGGTGTTCCTTTGTTAATTATCTATTACGCTAAAAAAGGAAAAAAGTATATTACAGAAAATATCAACAGCAAAGGTAGAACAGCCAATGACTTTGTCGGGGTACTTATAGTAATTATCGTAATAGCTATTTTAATAATTTTGGCAAAATATGTAATTGACTATATTTTTGAAAGACGGGAATATAAGATCAACTCAACTGGTAAAGCATGCTGAGAATGCCATTTCAAATAAAAGAAACGTAAAAGAAGAGAGAAGAGGAATAGCTAAAGAGGAGTTTATGAGTTCTATTTCTATACGGACATGCACAAAATGTGAAGGAACGGATTTCGTCAAATCTGGGACGAAACTTAGCATGGAGGGAAGGTGGCAAGTATACCAGTGTAAAGGCTGCGGTCACAAGCAAAGAGGAGAGTTACTGGCATTGTTCCATAGCGAAAATGGGGCTGAAAACATTCTTAGGAAAACAACAGAAACAAATGGTGAGCAAACAGACGTGTTGATTCATCAGGCAATAAAAGAAAAAGAAATAGTCATATCTTTACCTTACGAAGGTACTAAGCCTTCTGAGGTAACAGATAATTACTGGATTTATGCTAAAGGAAAAATAGGGGGCAAACATCAGCCAATAACTCATAGAAGTGGAAAATGGCTTATTTTTGTCGGTATAGAAAATGTAGATGAAGTCTGGGCTAAAGTAGAGAAAGCATATAAAGAAGGAAAATTAGGCCCCTATGCGAAAGTGGCAACTGCAAAGCCAAATCCAAACGCAACTAACCCAGAAACAAAAGTTATCTGTGTATATACTTATGATTGGACTGATGAAGAAGATGTTAGAAGAATACGAGAAGAACTTCGGAAACTTGGAATAACGAACAAAATACCTTATAAAGCAAATGAAGATACATTAGGCGGAAAATACATAGTAAAAGGACACGCAAAAATCAGTAAATACTATGAATAAAGCTTTGAGATAAATGGAAGATTATGCATCGCATTAGCTCAACTCACTCTTTCAAAGCTTGAAGACAAATATTGGCTGCATTGAATACAAATTTAAGTAATAGATTATACATTTTTATTCATTATGACAAAAATGAGTACCTTCACGGCAGTCCTACATACAGAAGAAGACATATACGTTGCTGAGTGCCCCGAAGTAGGCACTGTTAGCCAGGGAAAAACTATCGAGGAGGCTTTAAACAATCTTAAAGAGGCTACTATGCTCTATCTTGAAGAGTTCCCGCAGCCGATGCTATAAATATGCGTTTATCTGCGTTCATCTGCGGTTCCTTGTTTTCCAGATTTTTGAACCTCACTAAAACCAGGCAACCTTCCCTTAAAATTATCATCTTGTAAAGTATAAGAGTTTCCAACATAATTTAGTAATAAAATGCCCCGCATCATCTCCGTCTCCCGCCGCACCGACATCCCTGCCTTCTACGGCGACTGGTTCATGAACCGGTTGAAAGAAGGCTTCGCCGGATACGTGAACCCATTCGGCGGGCAAAAATATATCTTATCCTTGAAACCCGAGGATGTCATCTGCTTTGTTTTCTGGTCAAAGAATTTCAAACCGTTTCTGGAGAAACTGGGGATAATCGAAGATTCGGGGTACAAATTCTATTTTAACTACACGATTACCGGGCTGCCGGATCTTTTTGAATGTAATCTGGCAGGAAAAGAGATAGCGATCGAAGCCTTAAAAGAACTGGGCAGCCTGTACTCGCCGAATCACATAAACTGGAGATACGACCCGATAATCATTTCAGATTCTACGGATTACGATTTTCATATTAAAAATTTTGAGGCTCTTGCTTCAGAACTTGAAGGACATGTTGAGCGCTGCATAATCAGCTATGTGATGCTGTACGGGAAGGTAAAAAGGAATTTCGATAGATTCCAGCGCGGAAATGGTGTAAAAATCATCGATCCCGACATCAATTTCAGGCTAAAACTCACCAGTGAACTTGCCGATATCGCAGAAAAGCATGGAATCAAACTGCTCTCATGCTGCGGCGATTACCTGCTCAGCCGCAAGGTCGGGAAAGCGCACTGCATTGAGGGAGCTCTCATCGAAGAACTGTTCAGCGCAGGGTTCCAGCATTATGAAAAACCCACAAGGAGAGAGTGCGGCTGTACATACAGCGTAGATATCGGGGCATATGATACCTGCCCGCACGGGTGTATCTATTGCTATGCGAATATGAACAAAGACATAGCAGAGGCGCGATTCCGGGGTCACGATAAAAACCCGGCATTCCTGGGTTATACGAAAGCAGAATCGGATGAATGGATAGAAGAAGTCAAAAAGAGGGAGAAAAGTGCAGGCTTCAGTTCTACCCTGTTTGACTTTGTATAACCGACAGGGCATTAATCATATGCGAATCCCTGCTGCCTGAACAAAATCGCATACTTTACCCGTTTCAAGCCAATCCTTGTGAAATAAGCGAACCATGTCATGATCCCGAACAGCTTGGCTCCATCTTTGAAAAGATACTGGCTGGCTTGCAATTCAACCGGCCATTTAGCAAAAGCCGTCGATAACCCGAAAAACCCGAGAGCAAAGAACAAAAGAAGGAAATCAGTATCCATTATCGTCATCCTGAATCTTATAAAATAGAGCAGCAACATTATTCCATACACTGCGTAAACGGCATTTTCCGGCACATTCAAGTATATCGGGTAAAAACTTTCGTGAAAAAGGAAAAGGTCATCGAGCATAAAAACGGAAGTTATTATGCCAGAGAACAACAGAAAGGACGGGAGTTCCCTGTTGTTGATATCTTTCCGCAGCACCGCAGAGCAAAAAAAGCAGATCGCTGCAGAAAAACTCCAGAAAAGTACACCTACGTTGAACAGCAATCCAGCATAGAACGGCGCTCCCATTGCCGCTATCGGGCCCTGCGTAAGAATGGAAATGTCTGTTTTTGTTTCCTGATGGATAGTTATAACAATGTAAAGGATGGAAAGAGTTAACAGGTACACTACTAACAGTGTCGGAACCAGCTTTTTTAACTGGTATAACCAGAATGGTTCCGGCTTTACAATCCTGCGGCTTTTCTTGTGTGCCCTGAAATTTTCAAATACGTCGCCCAGCATTTTCCAGATCTAACCCCATATTACAGATATTCTTTTGTAAACCTCATTACTTATAACTTTCCTTTTGAGCGGTATCTGTGAAAGAAAGTAAATAGTGTGAGATAGAATAGTGTGGGATAGAACAATCTTTTCTTAAATTGTCAGTAACCTTTACATATAGTAGTGACTATATAAAGCTTGAACAAGAGGTGATATACTGAAACAGCGACAAGTAAAGCGAGATACTAAAGGTCCGCAGCCCGATGAATTCACAAGGGTTCGCATTCCGCAGAAAAGCGCGAACGAGGTTCTGGGCACGGTCGAAACACTGTTGGGGGCTAACAAGATAAGAGTCAGATGCATGGATGGCATCGTGAGGCTGGCCCGTATACCGGGTAAGATCAAGAAGAAGATATGGATCATGGAGGGGGATGTTGTTATTGTTGTTCCGTGGTCATTTCAGAATGAGAAGGCGGATATCGTCTGGAAATACAGCGGTCAGCAGGTGAACTGGCTGCAGCGTAAAGGGTTCTTAAAAAGTTAAGTTGGTCGTATGGTCAGCGACAAAAGACTACGCCGGCTGGATGAGAGAGTTGATGAATTCCGTACGCGTATCAAGGATTCCAGCGATAGGGCGGTCTTTGCTGATGTTTTCGACACCGCGACGTTGATGGCTCTATACGAGCTTGCCAAAAAGGGTTACATTGATGCTATGGGCGGTTCGGTAAGCACCGGGAAAGAAGCAAATATTTTCCATGCGATCTCAAAAAATAATGAAACCCCGGAAATTGCAGTTAAAATCTACATGATCTCTACTGCCAATTTTAATGCAATGAAAGAATATATTTTAGGAGACCCGCGTTTCACCGGGATCAGACAGAACCGAAAAGATATAATCCTTGCATGGGCAAAAAAGGAGTTCAAGAACCTGAAGCGGGCCGATGAGGCCGGAGTTAGGGTGCCGAAGCCGTATATCACAAAAAGGAATATACTGTTAATGGAATTTATCGGAAAAGACGGCATACCTATGCCCCAACTGAAGGATGTAAAACTAACTGAAAAAGAAGCACAGAATATTTTTAATAAAATCGTGAAGTACATGGGACTTCTGTATTCCAGGGCAGGACTTATTCACGCTGACCTGAGCGAATATAACATACTAGTTGATATGAACGATATGTCCCCGGTAATAATAGATATGGGACAATCGGTAATGATAGACCACTATAATGCAGAGACGTTCCTTCGGCGCGATGTAAACAATATCGCCCGGTTTTTTAAAAAATTGAATATCCCTGTGGACGAGGAAAAAATGATTTCAATCATAAAGGAGGAAGCAAAATGATAGAACATATTAAAATCCCGCTTGACAGAGTGGCTGTGCTGGTCGGTCCTGAAGGCAAGACCAAAGAGCTTATCGAGGAAAAGTCAACAACACAAATTAATATCGACAGCCAGAGCGGTGATGTGGAAATAATGGAGCCTAAAGACCCGATCAAAGGTTTGAGGGCAAAGGAAGTAGTCCAGGCTATAGCAAGGGGTTTCAGCCCTGAAAAGGCGTTTCGGCTGTTTGACGAGGACCTTCTGATGTTCGAGACGATTGACCTGTCTGATATCGCCAGGTCGGAGAAAGACCTTGCGCGCATAAAAGGAAGGATAATAGGCAGGGGAGGGAAGACCAGAGAGGTCTTTGAGGACCTTACGGAGGTGCGCATCTCGGTTTATGGGAAAACAATAAGTTTGATAGGATATCCTGAGCAAAATGCCGTGACACGGGCCGGTATAGATATGCTTTTGAAGGGTTCGACCCACGGACCTGTTTATAAGTTCCTTGAAAAAAAGAAAAGTGAACTGAAACGCGCTAAACTGGGGTTTTAAATTTTTTCCACGAAAGGAACCCTGTTGATGCTAACTTGGCCCGGCTTATTCACCCTATAAGAAAATATTCTATTGTATAGTGTAAAGGTTCTTTTAACAACCTTGGAAGTTATTTTTGTGTATTAAAATGTATCTTGTATATTTTTATAACGATTAAGTATATCGTTATAACTATGCAACTGGGTTGTACGGTGACAAGATATGAAAGTACTGGGTATAAGCGGAAGTCCGACAAAGAACAGCAATACAGACACATTGATAAAAACGATACTCGAAGCAACAGGGGCACAAACCGAGTTCATAAAACTGTCAGAAATAAAAGTCGGTCCCTGCATTGCATGCATGAAATGTGTCCGTACAAATGAATGCGCTATAAACGATGATTTTAAGTGGCTTTCAAAAAAAGTAATGGAAGCTGATGCCCTGGTGATTGGCTCATCTACATTCTATGGGGCTGCAAGCGCTTTTATGAAAGCCTTCATCGAACGGTTATATTCAAAGAGGCATGTAAAGCTCCTGACCCGCGGAAAAATTGCTGCAACAGTGGCCGTAGGAGTTGCTGCCGAAAAGATGGTGGCAGAATGGCTTGCGAACGCTCTTCGCGCCGGTGGCATGGAAATAGTCGGCAGCATGACAGCTAAAGGCACACCCTGCTGCTTTGTGTGCGGACCCGGGGAGACCTGTAATTACACAGTCTGGAATGCTTACTCAAAAGAACTGACGGGGATGGACATCGGCGTTGCTGAAGCGTACAGGGATTATCTGGAGCTGCTTCCCGATAATAAGCCCTATGCACACGGCTCAGCCAGGATCCTGAAAAAACACAGGTCAGTGGCAGATGAGCCGGCAGTGATGGATGAAGCGCAAAGGATTGGAGAAGCAATAAAAAAGAAGATGGAGGGACTCTGAGTCAGCGTCCCCTGTTTGGATTGGCAATCTGGATATATAGCCCTACTTTCTTTTCCTATTTTTTAAAGCCGCTACTACGATTATCGCAACCACTGCCAGGCTCACCGCAAATCCAGGTGAGGATTTTCCAGTAGTTCCCTCCGCCTTTGCTACCTGTGACTTTTGCTCGGCGGATGAGGACTGTGTAGGGACTGATACATCCTTTATCGAGACTGTCCCTGAGAGTGGATAATTGTCTTTTGCGTTCGCCCCGCCCAGAATAACAAACGCGCCGCTGCCTTTAGATGAACTCCAGTAATTGCCGGATTTTTCCTCATCCCACGAGTTCTTGCCGCTGTTATCGTAAGCCTGGTCTTTGTTGTCTATGAAATTATTCGAATAAATGTGATTCGTGCTGGTCGAATCTGCATAAATCCCTATCTGGTTGCTCTCGATATTGTTATTATATATTTTATTATCATTGGACGTGTAGATGAATATGCCATACCTGCCGCTTGATTTTATATAATTGCCTGAAATTATGTTGTTATTGCTTGAAGTGTAAAGCGAAATACCCACGTTGTTATTCACGATTATGGAGTTGGCTATCATATTATTATTTGCTTTGTAAAGGCTTATGCCCGCATCATCTTTTCCGCTTCCTCCGTTGTTCTGGATAGTGAATCCGCTGATTACCACGTTATTTGCTTCGATCCTGATGGCACTGCCGGTTTTTTTGGCGTCGATGATTGTTTTTTCTTTGTTCTTTCCTATTACCGATATCCCGTTCTTTTTTATAACCAGGTTCTCGGTGTATGTTCCCTCGCCAACCGAAATTATATCCCCTGTATTGGCTGCGTCTATTGCGGACTGGATTGTAGTGTATGTCTGCCCTGTCCCTACGTTAAGCGTGGCTGCGCCTGCGAATCCGAGGTTCAACAGTACTATAAAGATACCTAAGACACCTATCAAAATTTTATTCATTGTCATATCCCTCCTTTATGACTTAATTTTATATGATATAAAGATTGTGAACCAATGCAAGCTATTGGCTTGCATCAGTTGCATTTGTCACATTGGTCGGGTTAGTTGCATTGGTTGAATTGGTCGGGTTAGTTGTTGCATTGACCTTTACGATGACCTCCTGATAACTGTACGGCGATCGTACGTTGGTGTAATATAACAGGAATCTGTAGTCACCGGTCGTGTTAAATACGAATGTAACTTTATCATTGACTGTTATATTGGCGACTTTTCCGCCCGTCTCTATCAGAGTATATCTGGTGTCATCAATATTATCCCACAACATCGCATCTCCAACATCTATTTCCTTCTTCGGCTCAGTGAACCTGTTAGCCATTATCCTCGCGTAAACTTTCCTTCCCGTCGGGGTGGCGGTCACAACAGGTTCAGGCGTGGGCGTAGGAGTGGGTGCCTGTGTTTCTGTAACAGATGGAGCAGATGTCGGCGTGGATGCCGGGGTTGGCGTAGGAGGAGGTGTTGGTGTGGGCGTGAATACCCGCGGTGTACCTGAATGAAGGGTTACCGGCATTATTTTAGCATCTACCTTCTGGCCGTTCACTGATAGAATGATTGTTATCTGGTATGTACCTGCAAGGTTCCTCCCCTGCATCTCCTGCTGTGTCTGGAAATATGCACTGATCGGCTTGACAGTCCCGGGTGCTATCGCATCATCAAAATCGATATTGAACGTTCTTGTCTTTTTATCATCGCCCATGAATTTGAGCGCAAGGTTCGCCATGGTATCATCAAGTGTCTCTACTTTTGCTCTTATTTCAACAGACTCTTTAGTAATATTTTCAGTACCTGCATTGGCTACGACAAGCTCTGCTGTAACTTTTTCCCCTGCTCTGATGTCGCTTGGGGCCAGCTTAACGTCTACGATTTTCCCGTTGAGATTGGGATTTGCAAGTTGGAAATTTTGAAGTTCGCCAGGAAGGTTACCGCTTGCGGAATTCGAACCTGTACAGCCTGAAAAAGCAACTATTAAAAGAAGTAATACAATGGGTGCTAATTTTTTCATCGGGTCACCTCTACTTTATATGGCATCAATCCTTAAAAACATTTCTCATATAGTTATGATTATAATTATTTACTTTCTGAAATTGAAATTTATTGGTCAAGTTAGATTTTAATGTAAAAGCATAAGGATTTATAAAGGAATATGCTATAAACGGGGCGAAAGGAAGTATATTAATGGAATTCCAGAGACCCAGAGGCACGCGTGATTTCCTGCCTGATGAGATGGCAAAGAGGCGGTATATTGAGAACAGGCTGCGCGAGGTCGCCATCCGCTGGGGATACGGGGAAATAAAAACGCCCACTTTCGAGCATATCGAGCTTTTTACGATAAAGTCAGGCGAAGGTATCCTGGGTGAGATCTACAATTTCAAGGACAAAGGGGACCGCGAGATTGCGCTGCGCCCTGAACTGACAGCGCCCGTCATAAGGATGTACGTCGAAGGTCTCCAGAAGTCTCCAAAACCCCTGAAATTCTATTATTTCGATAACTGCTTCAGGTACGAACGGCCGCAGAAAGGACGTTTCAGGGAATTTTTCCAGTTCGGCGTTGAGATCATAGGAAGCGCGCGCCCGGAGGCTGAAGCAGAGGTCATCGCGCTTGCGGTCGAAATGCTGAACAGCGCGGGTGTTAAAGGAGACCTGCACGTCGGGCACCTTGGGATCGTGCGCTCACTCTTAAAGGAGATCCAGCCCTATCAGCAAAGCAAGATAATGCGGCTTGTGGATAAAAAGGATGATAAGGGACTCGATGAGTTCCTTGATGAGATAAACGCGCCCGATGAGATGCGAGGCAAATTGTTCCGCCTTATCGGGCTTCGCGGAATAAACGCGATGCATGAGGCGCGGGAACTGGTCGGGGATATCGAGGCGATATCGCAGTTCGAAGCGCTACTTGAGCTTCTGGACGTGTACGGGCTGGAATACCAGGTGGACATGGGAATCGCACGGGGACTTGATTATTATACAGGCATGGTGTTTGAGATATACTGCGAGGGACTGGGCGCGCAGAACCAGGTGTGCGGCGGAGGCTCATACCGTCTGGCGCAGTTGTTCGGGGGCGAGGATACGCCTTCGACTGGATATGCTATTGGGTTTGACAGGGTGATGGAGATCTGCGAGGCAAAGCCTGCTGAAGTAAAACGTATCGTGATCGTCTCATTCGATGATACGCGCGAACAGGCTATAGTTATCGCACAGAAACTCAGGCAGCATGTATCTACGTATGTCGATGTGGCGGGCAGGAAGTTCAAAGATCAGATTTCGTATGCCAATACGTTAGGTGCGAGCCATGTGGTCATCGCGGGGAAGAACGAGCTTGATGCAGGCAAGGTGGCGCTTAAGGATATGAAGACTGGAGTACAAGAACTGGTAACAGTAGAGGAAATAATAGAAAAGATATTTCGATGATGAGGAGCAGAACTACATAAATCCCTGTAAGGTTGAATAAACTTTACACATATACATTATATAGTGTGCATGTAAACGATTTATCTTGAATCGCGATAGGTGAGCAGGAAGTTCTCAGAGGGGATTGACAATGAGTGAATTAAAAGTTGTTATAATTCTGCTCACCACTGGGATATTATTATTGCATTGTATAAATAGTATCCCTAATTTCCACTGGAAATTTTTAGGTATATCCAGTGTAACATAAACCTGTCTAAGAATAGGCTTCGTTTTCTAAAAAAAGGGGAGCAGGACCGTATCTGGGAGACTCTGTTCCTCCCCCTCGCCAGTTTTATATAGAATAAGAACATACTATCAACTTGTGGGCAGGAAAATAACTTTTTTAATACACTAACCCCCACTCCCCAACCTGGCCACTTGTACTATTCGAATTTCTTAGACTTCACAATTTGAGTTTTCTGCAATCAGACATAGCATAAAGTATGCTAATATTTTCCTGGATTCACGAGCATCAACGTTCAATGATATCAGGCTGGGTTAACAAAAAGTCCAGTTTCTATATCTCAACACTAAGCCACAATTTTACCCGGCCCAAAATTTCAATGCTCTGATGCATTATAACCTGGCGGATTGATTTTACTTAACCTCAAGCCGCATTCAAACTTGATGTAAACGGCTCATCTCGACATGCGATCCTTTTTTTGAGGCTGAAGATGTCATATATTTATATATAGAATATTTGAGATTTGGAGCAGTTTTTTTGCAAATGCGATTTATAAATCGCTCCGCTTCTTGTTTTGATTTAAAACCGCTGACTTTTCCACCATTCCATTCAACTGATATGTCTTTTATTAAGATATCTTTTTGCATAGAACTCACCACTCCTCACCATGTTCCCGCCTATCCAGTACATAACACAACTATAAAGTTTATATATTTATCCATTTAAATAATAACGGTTATCATTATAATGAGGTAAAAAGTAATTGTATTATAATGAGCATTAGTATTATTATATACAGCATTTAATATAAGCATAAATATTTATACTAGAAAAAACCATAATAGATATTATAGTAGGATTAAGCACCTAACGCCTTTAGTACCCTCAGTCTCCTTCGACCCATCGTTTTTAATTAGGTGTTTAATCTCTACTTCTCTTATTGGAGCATTATGAAAGCACTTATGAAACAAATAGACGAAAAGAACGAAGAAATTGCAGATACACTTATTTCTTTAGGCATGAAAAGACCTATTGCCAGAGTTCTAAGCTATCTTAAAAATAGGAATGAAGTTACATCGGTCGAACTTGAAAGAGAAGCAGGATTACGCCAGCCCGAAGTCAGTATCGCAACAAAGGAGTTAAAAGAATATGGCTGGGTTAACGAGCGGGAAGAGAAGAAACCAGGGAAGGGGAGACCGCATAAAGTATATTCACTTAAAGTTGGATTTGGCAAGATAATCGCACAACTTGAAAAACAGCAGAGAACGGCAATAGATGAAACGCAGAAAAATATTAAACGATTGAAGGGATTGGGAATAAGTGCGTAAGAACTACAGAGCACCATCCAGCTTTTGTAGAGGGCTGATAGGGATAGCTATAAATCTCTAAAAATGCATTGAACGAGTTTGCCTTTGATAGTAGATAATTGTTAAAAAGCTGAAAAAAGGAACCAAACTTACCCAGCAACACATGTTAATGCTATCAAAGGGAGCAGGAGGATAATTCATGGTTAAAATATTCTACGATGAAGATGCAGATTTGAATGTATTGAAAGACAAAACTATCGCGGTTATCGGTTATGGCAGTCAGGGCGGGGGGCAGGCGCAGAACCTGCACGATTCGGGGCTT
>CABMIB010000111.1 GCA_902386135.1 uncultured archaeon | reverse complement strand
CGAATAACTGCTCTGCGACGCTGTGGCAGGCTGCCGCAGCCACGTCCTCAGGTTTGCTTCCCGTAGCCAGCGAATTTACCAGGGACTGGATGCCGAAAACGATGCAGTAGCTGTTCATAGCTACGTTCTTATAATCTCCATTCAATGCAAGGGCGCCAAGCTTCGTGATGTCTACTCCAAGTCTTTTTGCCGTCATTTCAAGGAACCTGCCTGATGCACCGGCGCATATGCCGCCCATCGTGAACATGCCCGGGATGCCGTCGATGACAGATATAGCCTTATTATCCATGCCGCCGATATCAAGAACTGTGGCTGTCCCTTTTTGTTTATCAGCAAGATATACCGCGCCTTTTGAGTTGACAGTTATCTCTTCCTGCACGAGGTCAGCCTTGAAATGCTCGCCTATCAGGAACCTGCCGTAACCAGTCGTACCAAGAGCCTGTATTTCTTCTCGCCTGACGCCTGCTTCTTTTAATGCATTGTTATAAGCTTCCTCTGCGCTCTCAAGCACCTTTATCGTGGGGACCCAGCCTTTGCCGATTATCTTATTGTCCCTCATGACCACCGCCTTCGTGGTCGTTGAGCCTGAGTCTATGCCTGCAGTGAGACCGCTCTGCGTTTCCCTTGCAAGCAGGCTCTTTCTCCGCGCTGTGGTGGTGAGGGCTTCCATTCTTGTTAGAAGGGTTCCTGCGGTCGTTCGTTCTGTAAATGAATAACTTATGACCGGGATGCCGGTTTTCTCATGGATGTACCTGCGTACCTCGCTCCTGACGATTGCGGCCTCGGCGCACCGGAAACACGTTGCAACGAACACGGCATCCACATGCACCTTGCCTGTGACTATGGACTTGGCGCGAGCCATCATGAGTTTCAGGTCAGGGCTTGCTACTTTAAGCCCGAACTCTTCCTCGATAGCCTCAATATCCGATATATCAACTTCAGGAAAGATCATTACTGCATTTACCTGCTTCACAGCAGAATCAATCTCTTTCTGTATCCCGCTGTACTCGGCGCCGCATGAGAGCTGGGCGATCCTCACAAGATTTTCAGCCGCGGTCATTTTTCCTCCTCTTTTTTAAGGGACTTCAGGAATTCCGATATCTTGAATACGAATTCTTTAGCATCTTCCTCGGATGAAGGATACTCCAGTTCAAGCAGCGGTATTTTCTTCGACCTTATAAGGAAATTGACAAGCTCGTTCGTCCTTGCGCATCCCATGCATCCGAACGATGTCACAGGGTCGCGCACTATGATGGCGGCATCAGCCTTTGATATCAGCGGGTCAAACAGTGCCATCCTGCCCCGGACTCCCGACGGCACTTCGACCGCTGCGTATTTAAGACCAAGCTTCGGCTCTTCGGGCGTGATGTTAAGGGGCGGAGAATCAAGCCCCTGCGACCTGACCCTTTTCCCGATCTCCGACATTATCGCAAGGGGCTCATGGCCAAAGCGCTCAACCAGGTCTGAAAGTATAAGACTGTTCGTCGGATAAATAAAGATCTTCATTGTGATTCCTCTGCTTCATTTATTATTTGTTTAAGTTTTTCAATATCAAGTTTTTTCTTTTTCTGTTTTTGTTCGGGAACTTCACCTTTATCCAGTGCTTTCAGCGCAGAAGCGATATACGGCAGTATCTTGTCCTCGGTCTCAAGAGTATGGAACCCCGGTCTTGCCCCGACCCGGCGTGTCGCCCTGCACCTGTAAGGCTCACCCGGTGCCAGGCCGCGCTCTTTTATGAATATGCCGTATGGGTCCATCTTGCGGATACTGCCCAGGAGCTGCTCGACCACAGAGCGTTCCCCGGATACTATAATGCCAAAACAGGTCTCTTTTATCATCACATCCGCATTTGATTCGTAAAGTTTTATAACGACGTCGCTCGGAAGCACTTTCTGGGAATTTATAACTACCATTTTTGTTATGGTGTCCATTATGAAACCTCTCTTATGTAAACTATATCCCCCGCTTTTATCCCTTTAAGCCTCTGCGGGTCGATCACAGCCCCTATTATATTCGTACATTCGAATTTCTCACCTGTCGGACCGTATCTCTCGTCATCCGTAAGCTTAACGCCTATCATGCCGTAACGCTTCGCAGCCTGGTTGGTTACACCGATCTCCCCGGCTTTGATTTTCCCCTTCGGGGTATTTTCCGGGTTTATCTCCTTGTATGCCTCCGCTTCTTTTTCAGACCTGAAAAGCAACGTGTTCTCGTACGTATAAAAAACAGGCAGCGGTCCCAGCGGTCTGTCTTTCAGGCGCAGGGAATGCGTAAAGAAATCCAGCGTTTTGGGTGCAAGCTCGTAATATAACCTGACGTCGATTATTTTATCGGATTTTACGCCAAGTGCCGTGACTACCCCCTCTTTTATAATGCCCATAGTGGTATCGGGGTCCTGCTCGACTATGATTGCATCGTCGCCCGTGTACCCTCTTTTTTCAAGTTTCAATCCGCGGGCATTCAGTATTTTCTCAGCATCTGCAAAACTCATTCCCAGTATCATGACCCGCTCGGGATTTGATAGTACCGCAAGTTTACTTCCGCCAGCCGCTATCTTGATAAGCTCAAGCCCGCTTGAAACATGCCCTACGACGCTGTGTATGGCGCTTGATGTCCTGTCTTCTTTGTAAATATATACCCGTCCGTTGCCAAGCCCTTCCGTCCTGACCACCACAGAGCCTTCTGACCTGGCATCCCAGTGCTCATACGGGCATCCTTCACCTTTAAGCGTATCGTCTGATATGAACGAGTTTGAGAACGTATCGACATTGAACAGTTTTTTCCTGATAAGCGCTAGGAAATGCTCTGCGCCTTCAGGTGATTCGTTCACCAGGTCGACCTTGAAAAATGTGAAAATCCTCATCCCGTCTTCAAGCTTAGTATCAAGATCGGTGGTGGAAACTTTATCAAGTAGCGTTTCCCACTTTATGACAGGTTCGATCTTCTGTAATGTATCGCCCTGCCGCAGCTGCGCTATAACGTTCTTACCGCTTATTACCTTTGCAACAACAGCATCTTTTGGGCTCCCGTAATCTGAAACATGCTTATCTTTTGCTAGCATCAGGTATGAGTTCTTCGCATCATACCCGCCTGTTCCGAAAAAGACATCATAACGGTTGTACTTTTTCTCAGCCCGTTCAGGAACGATATCGGTCTCAAAAGGCCCGAACGCAACGGAATTGCCTGTCTCCCAGTGTGCTTTTATGTTCGAGAAGGCGGAATTGAACCTGCTCCATATTGCCGAATCACCTGAAAGCTCTATCCTGAACTCGCCTTTCGTGGTGAGAATCTTATACTCCGAGGTAGCTTCTTCCTTTTTCGTACTGGCCTTTAAAATTCCTGTGGCTGTGCCGGGAATATAAAATGCTTTTGCAAGTTCTATGGCATCTTTCAGGCATGAGCCATCGTTCACTTCTAATTTTTGCCCGTTAACTTCTATTTTCATTTTAATTCTTTAACGATCCCTTCCAGGGCTTCCTCACGCTCTTTCTCTGAAAGTTTTGATAAAACAGCATCGGTTTCACCGATATCCACGATCTTGCCAAGGCGCATCAGTGCAGCCCTGTCGCACACCTGCGCGACAAAGTCCATATCGTGCGATACTATTACGAACGTCTCGCCTAGTTCTTTTCGTGCATGGAGGATGGATTTTGAAACCTCTATCTTCGTTACAGGGTCCATAGTCCCTGTCGGCTCATCGAAAACAAGTATTCTCGGCTCTTTCATGAGTACCTGCGCCATCGCGACCCTGTGCCTTTCTCCCTCGCTCAACTCATCAGGCATCTTGGTGAGTATCTCTTTTGCCTTTTTCTCCGTAAAGCCGGCCGTCATCAGTGTCTGGATAGCTTTCCTCTCGCCGAGTTCGTAAGGCAGGTCAAGACCTATTGACTCTGTCAGGTTATCGATAACCGTCCTGTGGGGATAAAGGCTGTATTCCTGGTGGAGTATGCCAATATATTTTGTAGCTCTGCCTTTTTTATCAGGGCCGGGCTGTGTCATGTCGATCCACTCATCACCGATCCTGATCTCGATAGAGCCTGAGGTAGGTCGCAATAACCCGGAGATTATCTTGGACGATGTTGTTTTACCGGCTCCGCTCACACCGATCAGACCGAATATCTCGCTTTCATTCACATCGAAACTGATATCATTGACAGCCCTGACTATACCCCTGTCAAGAGAGAAGTACGTCATTTTCAGGTCGCGCGCCCGGATAATGGGCTTCCCGATATCTACTTTCTCCTGGATGCCTATTTCACCCACTTCTTTCATGAACTCAGCGGCAACATCGTGCGGGTCGCCGATCTTTATGATTTTCCCTTCCTCCAGCCACAATGCACGGTGCGAAAGTTCTTCGATGACCTTGGGCCAGTGAGAAGTGATAATAAGAGACATCTTGAAGTTCTTTGTTGCGTTCAGAATTGTCTCATGGACGATATCCGCGGTCTTGGGGTCAAGAGTACCCGTGGGCTCATCTGCCAGCAAAAGTATGGGATTTTTCACAAGCTGCCTTGCAAGAACGACGCGCTGTTTTTCTCCGCCTGAAAGCTCCCTTGCTATATGCATCATCCTGTTGGAAAGGCTGACCTGGTCAAGAAGATCGGCTGCTATGTTTATCGAGTTCGGGCCAAGCTCATCGATCTCCTGGAGGGCATTCATGACATTTACAATAACCCTTTCGTCGCCGTACAGGGCGAAAGTCCTCTGGAGCATGATAGCGATCCTTCTTGTTATGTCTTTCCTGAGCGGATCGTGGATAGGCAGTTTTACGAAATCCGCCTCTATCTTCTCAAGATGGGAGTTACATTTCGGACATGCCAGCCCGGCCTTGCTCGGGAGGTCGATAAATCCGCAATTACTGCATCGCGAGAGATGGTATATCACACTGCCGGAAACATCATCAAAGGCTTCCACTCCTCTTAACACATGCATAAGAATGGATTTTCCTGCGCTGCTTTTTCCCAGAATTCCGAGGATTTCCCCTTCTTTAACTTCGAGGTTTATATTCTTTAGAACATCAACTCCATCAAAGCCAACACGAAGGTCTTTAATTTCGATAAACAGAGTCATATTTTGTTCTCCATGGGTCACTTATGCGATTCATTAATCCGCGTTATTATAAATTTTTGTATTTGACGTCACAACCGTTAATTTTTAGCGGTTAAAGACGCAGGTAAGTTATAAATTTAACTAAATCTGCGGCTATTCAAAATAGATGAAGCAGTACATAAATATAACGATAATACATTACATTATAAACAAAATAAAATCTAATATTAATCGGCAGCTAAAGGATATATCCAGAGATTGAATTACCGCCTTAACATTTACGAAAAGCTTTTATATATTTTAAGATAACCCTACTATGGTGGGGTTCGCTAAAAACACATATGGGCGTATGCCCTGCCCAATGGAGTGGTAATATGTTAAAGAATATGATTAGAGGGGGGTACGGCTATACCCCCAGAATAGTAATTGGAATAGCAGTGATGGCGCTCATGCTTCTATCCAGTGGCGCGGTTGCAGAGGGGAAGACCTGGCAGGTGCTTGCTGGCGGACAGACGCCCGATATGGCGCTGCAAGGCCTGGGATTCTATCCCGGAGTCATCACAATCAACGAAGGTGATATGATAAACTGGACGCTCGGAGGAGATGAAGTGCATACGGTAAGTTTCATGAGCGGTACCCCGGTGCCACCTCCCGGCAGCCCGGAATCCTTAAACCCTGCCGGCGGTTCAAGTTATGACGGAAGTGGTTTCACCAGTTCTGGCGTAATACTGCCGGGTATGAGTTACTCGCTTAATTTCACAAAAGCAGGTGTTTACACCTACCTGTGCCTCCTTCACCCGGGAATGGGAGGCGTTGTCGTAGTGCAGCCTGCCGGCAGTCCATACCCGTTCACGCAGGAACAGTACACGGCACAGGGTCAGCAGGAGTTACAGGCGGATATAAATACAGGACAGATGCTTGTGAATAATCTGAGCCTTGCCACTACTCCGGGGCCGAACAGCACAACGATATGGCATGCGTCGGTTGATATTCCCCTGTCAACGGATGCGGATACGCTTCTGACACCACAGCATAATTCATCTGTTACTGGAAATGCAACGCTGAACTTTATGGGTCCAGGTGTTTTACAGGTGCAGGTGACGGTCTCAGGGCTTGCTCCGAATAGTACCCATCCAGAGCATATTCATGCTGGTACATGCGAAGCTGGCGGTGGAATCATTATCCCGTTAAACAATCTGACAGCAGGCGCTGATGGCACAGCTACGAACACGACCACTATCAACGGTCCCCCATGGCTTGCTGTTCTAAGCCGCGGATGGTTCATCAACGTGCACCAGGGCCCCACCATGGAAGGCAGCGGAGCTACATCGATTTCCTGCGGCGACATCGTGAAGCACGATGCCGGTTACATGCGCTTTACACCCGATAAGCTGACTATACATACAAATGACACGGTTGTCTGGACCCAGCTGAATCCAATGATGATACATACAGTAACGTTCCCTGAGGCGGGACAGCCTGTACCAGAATTCATACTGCTGAGTCCGAATATCTCCATAAACCCTGTTGCTGCTGCACCAAACGGCACGAGCGTCTATAATGGGACCGGGTTTTTCAATTCCGGCGTTCTTGAGCCCGGGCAAAACTACAGTCTGATGTTTACTAACCCGGGTACGTATGAGTATGTATGCCTTATACACGATAATATGGGCATGACTGGAAATATAACTGTACTGCCGCCTGAAGGGACACCAACGCCGACACCAACGCCTGGAGGGACGCCACCAACTGGAGGAGTCATTTCTGGAACAAAATTCAATGATGTCAACGGTAATGGAATAAAAGACCAGGGCGAGATGGGTCTATCAGGCTGGCATATAAAGCTGACAGGCATAGTCGGTACAGGAATAGAGACCAGGGTTCTTAATCTGGATGCAACCACTAATGCCGATGGCTTCTACATGTTCGATAAGCTCCCGGCGGGCAATTATATTGTAGTGGAAGAACTCCAGGGAGGCTTTGTGCCTGTCGGTTCTCCGGTTAAGAATATAATGCTGGCAGACGGTGAAAACTCGGAAAACAACAATTTCTTCAACAGACCGGTAGAGAGTCTAATACCAACTCTGCCCTCGATTGCAGAAAATTATCGTCAGACTGATCTGGTCTCTGACGTTCCAGGTCTTGCGAAAGTTACCGATCCCAACCTTGTGAACTCCTGGGGCATTGCACATCCCCCAACGGGTCCATGGTGGGTCGCAGACAATGGTATGGGAGTCGCAACTCTTTACAATGGAATGGGCCAGCCATTCCCACCCGGCAATCCACTGATCGTTAACATTCCTCCGCCCGAGGGTGGAACCGGTCCGTCGGCCCCTACAGGAATTGTTTTCAACGAAGGTTCGGATTTCGCAGTTACACCTGGTAATCCAGCAGCATTCATTTTCGTAACAGAAGATGGGACAATCTCGGCCTGGAACCGTACCGTCGATCCAAACAACGCCACACTTAAAGTAAACAACTCGCCAGGGGCGGTTTACAAGGGCGCGACCATAGCAAAGAAAGGGGATGCCAATTTCCTCTACGTGGCAAACTTCCGTGGCGGCAGCGTGGATGTATTTGACACTGACTTCAGCCCGGTCACGCTGGCCAAAGATGCTTTCATCGATAAAAACATTCCTTCCGGCTTTGCCCCCTTTAATGTGAAAAACATCAATGGTAAGATATTTGTGGCTTTTGCCCAGCAAGATGCCCAGAAGCATGATAACCTGGATGGTGCCGGGCTTGGCTTCGTAGATGTCTTTGATCCTGATGGAAACCTGCTAATGAGCCTGGAACATGGGGACTGGATGAACGCGCCCTGGGGGATAGCGCTTGCGCCTTCAGACTTCGGCAGGTTCAGCGAACATCTGCTTGTGGGAAATTTCGGAAGCGGACAGATCGCCGCCTTTGATCCTGAAGACGGAAACTTCCAAGGTCTTCTGAGAGGTACCGATGGTAAGCCGATTACTATCGATGGACTCTGGGGGTTAGGCTTTGGCAACGGCGCCACTGCAGGGCCGGCTAACACCCTGTTCTTTGCAGCGGGCATCAATGGCGAGAAAGACGGTCTCTTTGGCACTGTTACACCGATATCTAACAACGGCTAGAACGAAGACCAGGATTGATCCAGGGTAGGTAATTAGGAGGAGAGAGAGTAAGGGCTCTTTTCTCTTCTCTCTTTTCTTTGATTAAGGTAAATTTCAAATTCATGAGCATCCTCCCTGATTACCTTTCGGATTTTTATCCGATGGCTGAGGCTGCAACAATAAGCGTTTATTATGCTCTCAAAAGGCGATAGAAATCCGAAATAACTCTCGCCGAACCAAAACAAAATTCTTTATATTCCTGCTATCTATTACAGGCATGAGGTATTGCATTGAAAATTATCGGCGGTCATGCTTCGCAGTTGCTTGCAGGAAGGGTCTCGGAATTACTGAAATGTAATCTGCTGGTGAGCGATTTTAAGAAATTCCCCGACGGGGAGTTGTACACTCGCATCCTGGATGAATTTGCAGGCGAGGAGGTAACAATAATCCAGAGCACACCGACAGACTCGGACTTTGTTTTACTTTTGCTGATGATAGAGGCCTGCAGCGAAGCGGCAAAAATCAATGTGGTCATCCCGTATATGGGATATGCGCGCCAGGATAAGCGGTTCAAGAGCGGTGAGCCGATAAGCGCACATGCGGTCGCGAGGACTATCAAAGCAGATAATGTTTATACCATCAATATCCACGATACGGATATCCTTGACTATTTTGATGCAAATGCAAAAGACCTTGACGCGACCCCTGCCATTGGCAAGTATATAAAAAACCTGGTGCTCAGCGACCCGATGATAATCGCACCTGACGACGGCGCCATACGCCTTGCCCGCAATGCATCAAGGGACCTCGGTCTGGACTACGATTATCTTGAGAAAACCCGTCTCAGTGGAGATACTGTAACCATACAGCCCAAGAACCTTGAAGTGAAAAACAGGGACGTGATCATTATCGACGATATCATTTCAACCGGCGGAACGATGGCAGAAACGATATACCTCCTGCGGAACCAGCAGGCGCACTGGGTATTTGCAGCCTGCGTTCATCCTGTTCTCTCAAATAATGCTGTCCTGAAGCTATTCCAGGCGGGAGTGAAGGGGATAATTGCGACGGATACGCTGGATAAAGCTGTAAGCACTGTGAGTGTTGCTCCGGTGATAGCGGATGCGATAAAAAAGCTATAATAAGTGTCTTCTTTCAATCTCTAATTCATTTTGAGTTATTGATTGCATCGTTTAGACGCAGGATTTTTACTCATCGATCCCTCAGTTGTCAATCGTAAAGTAAAATCACTGTAGGCAAGCCTACAGGCGAAAACTATAAATTAACTAACAGCTAACTATTAGAACGGCGAGTAAGTCCTTCCCGAAAAGAATGAGGCTGCCTTGAGGCAGGTGGGACGAAGTAAGGAAGGGATCCCACTTATTTTATTTTTCCTTTGAAAAAATCGAGCGCAATTTCAACCTTTTCGTCTATTATTTCATAAAATGACGAATCTTCATGCTCATAATTTCTTGCAATCGCACCAACAACAAAATCAACCATTTGAATGCATTTATCTTGAGCAGAATCAACATGGCGTATTTCTAAATAATCAGGGTCAAATATCTCTGCCTTGCTCATTAAAGCTCTATAACCAACATATTCATCAAAAGCTTCCCTGTTGATTCCTGTAAGCGAACGATCAACGATTATCTCCACTTTATTATTTATATGATATTTTCGAAATATATTTCCAATCATATACCCACAGAGGAAATTATAAAGGATGTTTGGCTTGGTTCTCAGATTTTCATAAACTTGCCGTTTCCTTAGAACTGCATAAGCTATACCTGAATCGGTTTTTGCTATGCATTGAAGAATACGTCTTCTAACGACACCATTTGAATTATGGTATTTGAGCTCGGAGATTTTTTTATATTTAGTTGGTAGCCTCTCTTTCCTTACTTTAGTAATGCATTTTTCTATCCGTAACTTGTCTTCGGTCACTAAGGCAGCAACTACGAAATATTTAGTGGATTTAGAACTAAAACCAAGATCACCGCTTTCATCAATGTAGATATACACTTAATCACTCTCATTTCTCTTTAAACTATAAATGTTGTAGGAGTTTGTCTTAATAGTTGATAGCTTCAAATCTTTTCCTTTTATCTACTTGCGCTTATCTTGATTTCTCGAGTATTTCCTCTGCTGCTTCCTTCAATCCTTTTTGGAAATCATCACTAACGATGAAGAAGATATACATGCCTTTTTCACCTTCTTCGTAGCTTAGTAATTTTTGACCTAACATTCGAGAGGCAGGATTTCGTCTAAAAAATTCGTATAATCGCTCTGGATGTTTTTCTTCATCCGGGTATGCTATTTCTGTCAGCTCTGATAGTCCGAGTAAATTAATATTTTTAATTATAAATTCATACCCTTTTTTGAATTCTTCACCTCTTTTTTGTTTAACTTTCTCTATAATCTGGTCAAGATCTCGTGCTGTTCTTTGTTTTATATACTGTTCGATGCATTCTCTTGTTACTGCTGACCAATTCACATCTTTTAGTTCGTCCATGCGTTTCGATAGTTCATCTGAAATACCAACAGTAATATTTTTAACCATATTATCACAGAATACTGTATATTCTGTGAATTAATATAAAGTTTTCTGTGTAATCTGTGAAAAAAAGAATGATTGATATTAGATACCCAAAAATTGACACAACCAGTGTAAGAATATCTATCATCTACTGTATTTCTCTATGAAAATTTAAGAAATATGAATTTGCAGACAGTAGATTTTATGATATTATCAAGAATCGTTAAAGGTCTCCAAGCTGTTATGATAAAATATTAGAACAGCGAACCTTGTGTACTTGGAATCACATGCACCTCAAGGTACATTACTTTTTCCACAGGACTTACTCGCTTGTCTACAGTTTAGCTTTAAACAGATTTATGGTTTACTATTCCGCGGGCGTTTCATTTTAAGGCGTACTGCCTCTATCTCAGTAGTTTCGTAAACGTATGCTTGTGTTCCTCTTCAGCCGTGAGAATCTCCTCAAACAGCAGCCTTGTTGTCGTGTCCTCCTCCCTGTCCGCCACCCTGATGATCTCCGTATATAATTCTATGGCTTCATCCTCAGCCTTGAGGTCAAGCTCGACCATCTCTCCCAAAGCATCTCCTATATTGATAGGCGTGGGTTTGGTCGTGGGAGTCCCTCCCAGATAAAAGAGGCGCTCGGCAATATCCTCTGCATGTTTCATCTCCACGATGGCTATTTCCCTGAAAATATCCTTGACCTCGGGGCTTTTCATTCCTATAGCCATCACATGCTGCCACATGTACTGTATGCTTACGCCAAGTTCTCTTGCGATCGCTTTATTTAGTAATTCTAATAGCTCTTCTGCCACTGTTTCACCCGTATATTTATTTACCCTGTTCTGATATAAGGTTTGTGGGAAGATTTATTGTTGTGCCGTTTTACAGCTTTGCACCAGAAGTCCGATTATACAAAAAGATGAAGCAGGGTTTAGAAAAGCTTAATTATCTGCCTTACATCCAGACAGCAGTTTCCATACAGAACCCTGTATAGGAACAGGTGATGGAGTTCGCCTTTAACCGCTGGACAGCTGATAACTCCTACAGATCGATGTAAATTTGAAAGGAATCAGATATGAGAGCGGATATAATTCTGGTAACAGGCATATTGGTTTTCATTTCAAGTTTGATCTCCCTGAGAGCCGGTTTATCTGTAGCTGTAATTGAAATCCTTCTTGGAGTGATAGCTGGAAATTTAGGAGTTCAGCCGGATGATTGGATGCTGTATTTAGCGAGTTTCGGCGGGATTCTCCTGACCTTTCTGGCAGGAACCGAGATCGATACGAAGCTGATGAAGGAAAGATTTAAAGAGAGCTTCCTGATTGGCGTTTTTTCTTTTTTGACGCCTTTTACCGGAGTTTTACTTTACACTTATTACATAGCGGGCTGGGACCTGTCTGCATCATTAGTTGCTGGGACGGCCTTATCTGAAACATCCCTTGCTGTCGTCTATTCGGTCCTGGTTGAAACAAACCTGTCAAAGACCGCGATCGGGAAATTGATTATGGCAACTACGTTCATAACCAATATGGGAACTGCGTTCGTGTTAAGCATTTTATTTGTTAAACCCACATTATACACAGTTGTTTTTATTGCAGTTTCTATAATTATTATAGTCCTGGCAACCAGGTTTTCCCATAATGTCTTTCACAATCCGGAGCTGAAGAACAAAGTCATCGAGCCTGAAATAAAATATATTTTTATGCTTTTATTTATCTTTATGTATTTTGCAAATTTAGGTAACGGACAGGCCGTTCTGCCAGCATTCGTACTTGGGCTGCTGATGTCAGGACACTTTACTGAAACATCAGAAACAAAGGTGATACGGAACAGGCTGAGAACCGTTGCTTATGCGGTAATCACTCCGATATTTTTTATAGTTGCAGGCCTGAAGGTCTCATTGCCGTTGATAGCATCTGCGCTGGGGGCTTTTGCTGCTATTTTCGTTATAAGACAACTGACCAAGTTCACTGGCGTTTATTTTTTTGCAAAAAAATACATTCCCGAAGGAAAAATTTATACCACCCTGTTAATGAGCACAGGATTGACCTTCGGGCTGGTAGCAATTATGTTCGGCATGCAGTTAGGTTTAATAAATCAGGTGCAATATTCTGTTCTGACCGGAGTGCTCATATCAAGCGCAGTAATCCCGACGTTCATAGCGCAGAAATGGTTCATGCCGCTCCATTCAGAAGACCTGGTGGATTTAAACAACGGGAATAATGGGACTAATGGGAATAATGGGAAATAATGCGGAGCGGGATAAATAATAGTATTCTGTCGAAAGCCACAATTAAACAAAGGTTATATATTCGCGAAGAACTTATTCTATAACAGGACCTGGTAGTCCCGTTCAAAACCAAAAACGGCAGAAAGGCTTGTGTATTGTTGGAGAGGATAGTGGAAGAATGGCATCTGATAAATTCTATGGAGGACGTTCCCTCCTCGCCCGGGGTGGGTCTGGATGAAGCTGTGGGCATATCCCTGTACGCGATGATCTGGATCGTGCTTATCGAGTTCCTTCTTGCGATGACCCCCGGAGGCTCGTCGGTTCTGATTTACCTGCACATCGTCCTTGGCATCGCCATTATGGGCATCGCGTTCTACAACTTCTCCGGCATCAGGAATACCCGCGTCCCGGGCCGCGTGAAGCGTATCGCGCAGGCGAGTTTCAACATCTCCGTGATGGTGACCGTCCTGGGGTTCCTGCTCTTCTTTGGCGTCGGCAAGGTGTGGCTCATCCCGCTGATTAATGTCTCGGTTTACGGGCTCGTCCTTTTCTTCCATGTCATTAGCGCCTTCGCGATCATCACCCAGGCAGCCGCGATCGCGATTGCACACGATATGTGGGAGGACCGCGAGTTCGCAGAGGAGACGGAGCCGGGGGCCGTGCCGCCTATGCCCATGCCGCAGAAAGGTGCCCACTGAACGGGGAAGACATCTACTCAGGATAGGGGTTGGAATAACTGCAAAACAACTTTAGTTGCAAACCCCCATTTTACAATAAATTTAAGTATATTAACCTCCAGTAAAGTCAAAGTTATAATTCTGATTTACAGAATAAAGATTATCAAAATTTAGGAGCCAAAAAGAATGGTAGATTTCAGAGTAGTAGTTTCAGACGGTAAGACCGCCCAGGCATACCAGGTAGCGGTAACCGGGCCGGCGGCTAATAAGTTCATCGGCAAGAACATCGGAGAAACAGTAAGCGGGGATGCAGTAGGATTTGCAGGTTATACTATCAAGCTGACAGGCGGGACCGATAAGGACGGCTTCCCGATGAGACCGGACTTGCCCGGACCTGGCAGAAGGAAAATCCTGCTTGCAAGCGGCGTGGGGTATCACCCGAAGGCAGATGGAGTAAAGAAACGGAAATCCATGCGCGGGCGTGAGATATCATCCGACACTGCCCAGATAAATGCTGTCATCGTGGAATACGGGCAGAAACCACTGAGCGAGGTCTTCCCCAAGAAAGAGGCTTCCGAGAAGGAAGAAGCAAAAGAAGCAAAGAGCAAAAAGACAAGATAAGAGATAACGCGCCAGTTCAGGGCGTTTTCAACAGCTCCAGCATCCGCCCTGCATCTGTCGTTGGAGCCTTGCAACTGTAGTTCCGGCATATATACGCCGTAGTCTTCCCGTCTGTACTGAAGAGATACCTTGTATATTCTGCTAAACGGGTGATTGCAGGTTCTTCTATTTCGCCGGGGCGGAAAATCACTACCTTGTTGGGTATGAACTCCTTCCGCAGAGCTGCCAGCATTGCTTTTGTATCATCAGCGCTCAAGTCGCCTGCGATGACCACTTCACTTGTGGGTCCGAGCGCAAAATCCAGCGCCGCCATCAACTGGGTGTGCGAGTACGGTGTCTTCAGGACACTGCGGGAAAATGCCTGCCCGATCCGGGCCGCCCTGTTTTCTAATCCGGTATCAGCGGTCATCCTGCCCAGGCGCAGCAGGTCCAGCATAGCCACCGAATTGCCAGAGGGTACGGCGCCGTCGTATATCTCTTTTCTGCGAAGGAGAACTTCCTCTGCATCATCCGCTGTAGTATAAAAACCCCAGTTCTCATTATCCCAGAAATGCTTGATCATGTCATTCGTAAGGTCAAGCGCAGCCTGCAGATAGGATTCATTAAATGTTGCTTCGTAAAGTTCTATCAAACCCCAGACAAAGAACGCGTAGTCATCAAGGAAAGCAGATATCGCAGGTTCACCATCCCGATACCGGTGATAAAGCCTGCCTTGCGGATCACGCATATTCCCGAGGATGAAATCTGCTGCTTTCCGGGCGGCGTCGGCATATGACGGTTCATTTAATACCTGCGCTCCCTTTGACAGGGCGGCTATCATCAATCCATTCCAGTCGGTCAGGACCTTATCATCTTTACCCGGATGGACGCGTTTCTCACGGGCAGCAAATAGTTTTGCCCGCGCATCATCGAATCGTTCCTGAACATCATCCGCCGGCAGCTTGAAGTAAGAAGCAAGCTCAGATATATCTCTTGATAAATACAGAACGTTTTCGCCTGTCGTCTTTATATTAAACACTTTTTTAATCATCTCGCTTTGTTCACCCAGCACCGATTTTATCTCATCCCCTGTCCAGATGTAAAACTTTCCTTCAATCCCTTCGCTATCAGCGTCTTCCCCTGAATAAAATCCTCCTTCCGGGGAAGTCATATCGCGCAGTACGTAGGTAAATGTCTCGCTGGCAGTTCTCCCGTACACTTCATTCCCCGTAGCCTGAAATGCCTCTGTGTAAGCCATTGCGATCAACGCCTGGTCATAGAGCATCTTTTCAAAATGCGGAATATGCCATTTGGGATCTGTCGAATAGCGATGGAAGCCAAAACCGATGTGGTCGTATATCCCGCCCATACGCATGCCGGTAAGCGTCCTCTCCGCCATTCTGAGCGCCAGTATATCTCCCGTGCGCTTCCAGTACCTGAGAAGGAACATGAGGTTATGCGGCGTCGGGAACCTGGGCGCTTCTCCAAAACCGCCGTGTTGCTCATCGAACATTCCAAGAAGCTGTTCATATGCCAGATTAAGGGCGTCCTCGTTCAACTCTTCTCCAGGGGCGCCTCGGGGAGCTTCCTGAAGAGCTGAGACGACGTGTATGGCAAGATCTTCCATCTCAGACCTGTGCGATTTCCAGAGGTCTTTTATTTTCGGTATTATCTCCAGCAGCCCGACTCTCCCGAACTTGCTTTCCTTAGGGAGATAGGTAGCGGCAAAGAAGGGCTTTTCATCAGGCGTCATAATTATATTAAGGGGCCATCCGCCTGAGCCCGTCATCGCCTGGCATGCTCTCATATAGACGCCGTCTATATCCGGGCGCTCCTCACGGTCAACTTTTATAGCCACAAAAGTATCGTTCATCAACTTCGCTACTTCATCGTCATCATAGGATTCTTTTTCCATCACATGGCACCAGTGGCAGGTAGAATAGCCGATGGACAGGAAGATGGGTTTATCTTCTTTTTTTGCCTTCTCAAAAGCCTCTTTACCCCACGGATACCAGTCCACAGGGTTATACGCATGCTGAATAAGGTACGGGCTTTTCTCGGAGCTCAAATGATTGGGTTTTCGCTCGATTCCAAGTCTTTCGGTTTTATCTGTCCCGGATTTTTCCATTTTGCTCACCGCCCCAAAAGTAGATAGCTGCTCTCTTTACAACTCCCCGCGCTACTTTTACCATTTTACTCTCCCTTTGATTTTCTGTTTCTTTCTGATGTTAATTAAAGCTTTGCATCTTACTTTATTCCTGCGCTAGATCCATCCGAACAATCTCTGGAACAGTCCGAGCTCCTTTACCTCTACGGGAGCCTGCAAGGTACTCGAATACGTGATATCACCTTCGGGGGTTTCATACCTGAGCACAATATCTACTGCATAGGTTTTAGGCAAAGATTTGCTGTCAGCCTTGATTTTGAACCTGGCAGCCGCCGCGCTTCCGGGTTCCATAGTACCGAGGAATGCTTTATCATCCGTCGTGCTCAGGGGGTCGGCTGGGTTGATTACTGCAATAACATTTTTTGCTGCTTCTTCACCTGTATTTTTAAGCTCAATCTCTATTGTGTCTTCCCTGCCCTGATACAGGCTGCCATTGGTTTTTACTACCTCAAAATCAGCCTGCTTTTTTACTTTCATTCTCAATGTCTGGTTCTGGGCAATTGCGCCGTACCAGTAGTTCGCATCATATGTCTGCTGGGTTGCGTTCGCATCGATTATCTGCACATTCTTCTGGTAATCGTAGGTGAGATTCAGGTAAAGGTTATATTCGCCGGCCTTTGCTTTCTTATCTATCTTTATATCAAATTTTATCGGGGCAAGCGCGTTCTGCCCGCTTCTTATGGAACCTACCTGCTGGCTTGCGGATTTCACTTCAATGGGGCTTCCTGGATCGGCTGATAGCGAGGCTACTATGCCTGTAGCATCCACTATTTTCCCTTCAAGCTTGACCTCGGTCTGGGCGGCATATATTTCATCTGCTCCCGAAGGAGTCCTATCGCTCTCAAATCCCAGGAATTTGCCGCGGTTCATCAGGTCAACATTCAGGGTAACTGTCTGTCCTCTTTCGAACTCATTATCCCCGACAATAGTGGCGTTGATATCCGGGCTGCCGTATGAGTTATAGTAGTTCTTCGCAAAATCAAAGCTTTGAGGCACATGATACGTGGCAGGGGTATCATAGGCTTCTGCTGCGCCTGATATCATAACGATCAATAGGAAAAATATTATCACTTTCTTCATTTTATGCTTCCCTCCTGAAAAGATAAACACCCAGAGCGAAATAAAAAATCCCAAAGAAAATAAGTATAATCAAATCATTGGCTATAAAGCCAATTCCCTGACCCTTGATCATGATGGTGCGCATTGCATCGTTAGCATACGTGAGAGGCACCATATACGCTATCCAGCGCATCCAGTCGGGAGCAGAGCTTAAAGGATAGAAAACACCTGTGGCAAACATGGAAGGAAAGGCGACTAACATGCTTATCGCCTGAAAAGATATCATGTCCTCTGATACGGCAGAGATAGCCATTCCAAGACCTACCGCACCAAAAGTGAATATGATAAGCACAAAAGCCACAAGGAGCCAGCTTCCATTCATCGTGACGCCCAGGATAACAATTGCGCCGAGTATCAGCACCACAGCCCTGGCAAGCTGCAACACAAGCTGATGCAGAGTTTTACCGAGAATAACGGCTCCCCGGCTCACAGGTGTCATCATGATGCGAACTAATGTGCCGTCCTGCCGCTCTCCTGCTATCGCATAACCCATGGTCTGAATAGTACCGAAGAACACTGTAAGGGCAATAACAGCAGGTGTAAGGAAATCGATGTATTGTAGTTTGCCGTAAATATCAGGAATATTTAAAGAGATATTTCTGGTATTTGCAATCAATTGATTCATAAAATTAATGATTATGCCGCTTGATGTAGTGTCTGAGGAGTCGGTCAGAAGTGTCAGGGTCACGCTCTCATTTTTTGCCACGCGTTCGCTATAATCCTGCGGAATTATCAGGACGGCTTTATACAACCCGGCGTCTATTTTCCTTTCGGCCTCGGATTGCCCCATATCCTTTGTGTAAGTTATCGAGAACATTTTGACATCCCCGTTTTTGGGGATGAAGCTTCCGATTTCCTGAACAAGGGAACTTGAGACTGTACCTGTATCGTCGTTGACGACGAGAATGTCGGCATTTTTGACCGTGCCGCCCATGCCGTAGCCAAAAAAGACAATCATGACTATCGGGAACATGAACATCGGAATCATGAATGCTTTTTTCCTGAGAATCTGTTTGAACTCTTTAATCATGATTATCCAGGATTTTCTAAGCTCGGTTTTTAAATTCATTTCAATCACGTATCTCCTCGCCTGTCAGATGAATGAAAACTTCTTCAAGACTTGAGCTGTTTGAAGCCTTCTTCAGGTTTTCAGGATTATCTAAAGCCATCAGTTTACCTGCATTCATTATTGCAACCCTGTCACAGAGGTTATCTGCCTCATCCATGTAATGTGTAGTGAAAATAAGAGTTTTTCCTTCCTTATTGAACTTCCGGGCAAGTTTCCAGATCGCCTGCCTGGTCTGGGGGTCAAGACCTGTCGTTGGCTCATCCCAGAAGATTATCTCCGGGTCGTGTATTACTGCACTGATCACGGAAAGGCGCTGCTTCATGCCGCCTGAAAAGCCGCCCGTAAGACGATCGGCATGAGTTTCAAGATTGACCAGTTTCAGGTAGTACTCAATCCTTTCTTCCATGACCTTTTTAGGCACATCATAAAGGTTGCCCATAAGCTCCAGGTTCTCCCTGGCTGTAAGGTCCGGGTAAAGGCTGAGTTTCTGG
>CABMIB010000110.1 GCA_902386135.1 uncultured archaeon | reverse complement strand
GGGTCAAGCAGCATCAATTCATCAAATGTTTGCGCTATCTGGCTCTCGACCTGCTGCACTTCTTCCAGCACTTTCGGATCAGGTTTCCGCTCGAACTGCCATTCAAGGGCATCCAGATGGTATGATTGCCCTTTAAGGCGAGATAGTAATATCTCCGCTTGATGGCTCTTATCAGCATATTGATGGAGCGTAGCAATAGAAATAGCAGCTATCAATGCAACCGTCAATGCGATGACGAGGATTGCCCCCCCGGGGATTTGACTTTTATCTCTCATGAGTTGGCTCCCACTAAGAGTTTATCCTTAAATATACGGTTATACGACCTAACCCTGTCGATTTGAGGTACTGGAGTTATACATCTCATGATAGACATTAATGAATTGAGGAAATATCCTGTAAAGAATACAGATAGAATATTGCCTGTGCAGTTGGAATATGGTTATTGAAGTTATTAAATTTACCTGTCGTTCATGGTGCTATTAACCAATAGAAGCAGGTTCTTTCGATAGCTTTATTAACACTCATTATGATTAAGGGAAAGCTCAATGGTATATGAAAAACGTGCTGTAAAGATAATACTGGTTTTAGCTCTGCTTTCTTTATCTGCCGGTTGTATCCAGCAGATACCGACCGGAAATAAGTCCCACATTGTGCCAGCGCAAAAGGAATTACGAATAGCTGCGGCTACATCTGCCTGCGATACGGGATTGCTGGACACACTTAACAAAAAATTCGAGGAAACGAACAACGTAAAAATAATAACGACATGCGAGGGAACAGGCAAGGCGATAGCAGCAGGCGAACTTGGTGAAGCAGATGTAGTAATGGCACACTCAGTCCCGGCTGAACTACAGGCTGTTGCGAATGGAAATTTCATTAACCGCCGCTATATGATGTACAACTATTTCGTAATAGTAGGACATGAGAGTGACCCGGCGGAAATAAAGAATGCCAGTAATGCACCTGATGCTTTCAGGAGAATAGCTGCAAAACAATCCACCTTTATATCGCGGGGTGACGATTCAGGCACGTACCAAAAGGAAAAATCAATCTGGGAGGCTGCAAACATCACTCCCGGGAGAACATGGTATCAATCGACGGGCAAAGGCATGGCTGAGACGCTCATTGCAGCTGACATAAATGAGGGTTACACCCTCTCTGATAAGGGAACATATCTTACCATGAAAGATAAAATAAAACTGACGATCCTATTTGAAAAGGACCGGCTGCTTCTTTTCAACCCGTATCATGTTATGGCGGTGAACCCGGCAAAGTATCCCTCAGTTAATTACAACCTTGCAATGAAATATATTGGTTATGTGATATCTCCTGAGGCACAGGATATTATCAGAAGCTATGGTAAGGACAAATACGGAGAGGCGCTTTTCGTACCCGCAGCGAATTCTCCGGAAAATTGATCATGAAACCACACATTTATTTTAACCAAAACATATCTGACTACAATGAAAAAGATCCTCTTAACCAATGATGACGGCGTATATTCCACAGGTCTTAAAGCCGCATACGACAGCGTGAGCGACCTTGGGGAGACAATAGTCGTGGCTCCTTCGACTCAAAAAAGCGGCGTAGGAAGGGGGATATCGATATTCGAGCCCCTTCGCATATCGCGCGCCAACATGAATGGTATTAAAGCCTACTCTGTCGGAGGTACGCCCACGGATGCTGTCATCCTTGGGATTTTCGCGGTACTGAAGGAAAAACCGGACCTTGTGTTATCAGGCTTCAACGTAGGCGAGAACATCAGCACTGATACGGTCACAACAAGCGGCACTATCGGGGCGGCACTTGAAGCTGCAAGCTATGGTATTCCTTCGCTTGCTGCATCCATTCAGGTAATTGATGAAGGGGATAAGTTCGATGACCACCGGGAATATACATATGATTTTGAGGTGGGGATCAAATTCGTGAACCGCGTTGCAAGGAATATACTCAAGCGCGGACTGCCGGACGGGGTGGACCTTCTGAACATCAATATTCCGAGGCATGCAACTATGGATACCGAGATCGAGATAACAAGGCTGGCAAAAAAGATATTCATAACAGGCGTAGAGGAACGTCATGACCCCAGGGGCAGGCCCTACTACTGGATAAACGGCGAGCTTATCCGGGATGCAGAGGAGGGGACTGATGTCAGGGCTGTCATGAAAAAAGGGCATATCTCGGTAACGCCGCTCTCGCTTGATTCGACGGCGCGGGTTGATTTTAAGGAGATAGACGCACTGTTGTAATTCGGGGAATAATGGTTAAGGTTTCAATCGTAAAATGCGAAAACTATGAGCACCAAAAAGTAAAAAAAGCACTCCTTCACAGCCTTGAACTCATCGGCGGGATCGGGAGTATCATAAAACCCGGCGATAATGTGCTGCTCAAAGTAAATGTTATAATCGGCTTCCCCCCTGAGCGGGCTGCGACCACGCATCCTGCTATCGTGGGGGCGATGACCGAAATAGTAAGAGAAGAGGGCGGGGTTCCGTGGGTGGGGGACAGTTCCGGCGCTCACGGCTACACGGCGCAGTCGCTTGAGCTGTGCGGAATAAAGAAAGTTTGTGAAGAGTATGGGGGCAGGCTTATCAACTTTGAATCAACAGGCACATATCCGGTAAAGGCCAATGGCAAAGTTTTAACAACTATCAATATCGCAAAGCCGGCAATCGATTGTGATGTGCTTGTTTCCCTGCCGAAAATGAAAACCCACCAGCTTACGAAATATACAGGAGCAGTAAAAAATTTTTACGGCGTAATACCGGGTTCGGGCAAGGCCAGGATACACAAGCAGGCACCGACGGAGGAACGGTTAAGCGAGGCTTTATTAGATATCTATTCCTCTCTAAAACCTAGGCTTGCTGTCATGGACGGCATAGTGGGTATGGAAGGTGAAGGCCCCACGAACGGGACCCCGATACCATCGGGCATGATATTATCAAGCACTGATTGCGTGGCGCTGGATGCTGTAGCTTCCGGGATTATGGGATTTTCGCATGGAGATATCTTAACAACGCGCTTTGCGCATGAACGGGGGCTCGGGATAGGTGAGCTTGATCAGATCGAAGTTACCGGGGAAAAAATCAGCGATGTTAAAACAGACTTTAAAAAATCGAGGTATTTATATTACAAATTGCCCGGGTTTTTAGGTAAATGGGTGTTTAAATATGCAGAAAATATATCAAGGGTTGAGATATCGGAAAAAGAATGTAAAAAATGCAAAATCTGTTTTAATAGCTGCCCAGCATCAGCGATAACTTTAGAGCCGCGCCCTCTTATCGACCAGGAAAAATGCATAAAATGCTACTGCTGCCATGAATTATGCAGGAACAGTGCGGTAAAACTGAAAACTTCGTATCTGGGGAGGCGGTTTATGGAAAGGTCAGGGTATAAGAGCCTATCCCAATAGGTTCATATCATATGACGCTCAAATAATTACAAGTCAGAACTTGAATTGGGGGAGTAAACATGGGACTTGTAGTGAAAGATGATGGTTGGCGTATTCCAGACGAACTTTGGAAGCAAATGGAGCTGTTGTTACCGCCAGGAAAGCCGCATCCTCTGGGCTGCCACAATCCACGTGTGCCAAATCGCAATGCAATGAATGCCATTCTTTTTGTATTACGTACTGGCTGCCAATGGAATGCACTTAATTCAACAGGTATTTGTTCTTCCTCTTCTGCTCACAGACGTTTTCTTGAGTGGACTGAGGCAGGGGTTTTTGAAGAATTTTGGAAGCGGAGTCTTCTGAAATACGATCTTATCAGGTGGGAGAAAAGGGCTGACACCTACATTGCCATGTTGCACTT
>CABMIB010000109.1 GCA_902386135.1 uncultured archaeon | reverse complement strand
TAGCAGGCGGGCTTGGTCTTTGCCCGAGCGCGAACACAGGCGACCGGTATGCGCTTTTTGAGCCCATCCACGGCAGCGCCCCGGATATTGCAGGAAAAGGCATAGCAAATCCGATAGCTGCTATACTGAGCGTTAGAATGATGCTTGAGTGGATGGGAGAGATGGAGGATGCGAAGTCTATCAACAGGGCTGTGGACAGCGTTCTTCAGCAGGGGATAGTGACGCCTGACCTCGGGGGTTCTTATTCAACGGTCGATGTATCGGATGCTATCGCAAAAATGGTCAGCAGGCAGAGAGCATAAAAGATTTCATAGATTGGATTAAACACCGCAAAGTTCGCAAAGAACGCAAAGCGTAGCAGCAAAAATCTTTGCGAACTTTGCGTTCTTCGCGGTGAGTTCACTATATGCCGGAACTAAATGCAAACTAAAGCTAAAATTTGGGATTAATTACTATAACTGCCCGCAGCATACCTGATCCGCATCAAAAACGAAATAGTGTGTGTAAGTTCTTGATATATTTTCTTATAGTAATAGAGCATATATTTCTTTTGGGGGTAGGGATTAATGCAGTCTGAGATAGATTTGTCTAAATTCTGGTGTTTGAATGAAGACTGCCCGGATTACGGGAAAAGAGAAAATAGAAACATAGTCTTTAAGGAGTGGTATGGAAAGAATAATCGGGCGCTCCTTCAGTGCAAAACATGCAAGCATTGCTTCAGTGAAACCAGGGGTACTATGTTTTTTGGACTTAATACACCACGGGAAGAAGTGCTTAGAACGCTGGCAATGATTCCAGCAAAAGGAAGTATACGGGAAACGGCGAGGGCTGCACGCCATGACAAGAACACGATATGCAGATGGCTTGATATTGCAGGAGCGCATAGCAAAGAAGTCACAGACTACTTCTTGCAGGATTTCAACCTCACAAAAATGCAGGTTGATAAGATATGGTCGTATATGAAAAAAAGAGATAAAAACAGCACAAATCGATCAAGTGGACGGAAGATCGTATAGAGAAAACATACAAAGTTGCCATTCAATGACTTACATACAAAACCAAAAAACATAAATGTGCATTGTTCGTGAAAGGTCAGGGATAAAACAATATTAAACCTGGAATTGGTTTATACCATAACATATGCTGCTGAACCCACAGAAAGTGCACTATGAAAAATAAAAACGGAGATACTACAAAGACCTATGAAAACCTACAGCAGGAAGTCGCCGAGCGCAAACGAGCAGAGGACAGGATATGGCTTCAAAGCCAGATTCTTGAAATCATGGCAGAAGGAGTTAATCTCGTTAGAGCAAGCGACAGCATTATTGTCTATGCCAATCCCGGCTTTGAGCAGATGTTTGGCTACGAACCGGGGGAACTAGTTGGCATCCATGTATCGGTTCTCAATGCCCCCACCGAGAAAAACCCGCAAGAGATGGCGGCAGAAATCTCGAAAGTTCTGACTGAAAAATGTGAATGGAGAGGGGAAATATATAATGTCAGGAAAGACGGCACAAAATTCTGGTGCAGTGTAAACATTAAGGCTTTTCAACATCCTGAGCATGGAAAGGTATGGATTTCAGTCCATAAAGACATCACAGAGCGCAAAAGGGCGGAAGAGGCACTTAAATCGGCAATAGCAGAAGCAGAGGGTGAGAAAAACAAATCAAACGCGATTATTGATGCCATAGGCGATGGTATCATCATTCAGGATACTGACTATAAGATATTATATCAAAACAAAATTCAGAACGATTTATACGGGAACCGTGTTGGTGAGTACTGTTACAAAACGTATGAAGGCAGGGATGCCATCTGCGAAGATTGCCCTATTGAATTATCATTCAAGGATGGGAAGATTCATAAAGCCGAGAGAAAAGTTCCCACAGACAATGGCATATTATACTCCGAACTTACGGGTTCGTCTCTGAAAGATTCTACAGGGAAAATCATAGCAGGAATCAAAGTTGTCAGAGATATCACTGAACTCAGGCGAAATGAAAAAGCCCTTCAGGAAAGTGAGACGCGATACCGCACTCTCTTTGAGACCATGTTGCAGGGGGTAGTCTATCAGGACGCCGAGGGAAAGATAATCTCTGCTAATCCTGCTGCGGAGAGAATATTGGGTTTAACAATCGACCAGATGCAGGGCAGGGCCTCCACAGATCCCGGGTGGAAGGCGATACACGAAGGCGGCAAGGACTTTCCGGGAGAGACCCACCCATCAATGGTTGCTTTAAGAACTGGAAAAGAAGTAAATAATGTCGTTATGGGGGTCTTTAATCCCCAAGAAGAAAAATACTGCTGGATAAATATTCATGGAGTGCCGCAATTCAGACCTGGAGAAAACAAGCCCTACCAAGTATATACAATCTTCGATGACATCACGGAGCGCAAACGTGCGGAAGAGGAGTTGCGTAAAGGAGAGCGCTTCTTGGAAAGTGTCTTCGCAAGCATCCAGGATGGGATCGGCATCATCGACAAGGACATGAACATCCTCCGCGTCAACCCGACTGCTGAAGGGTGGTACCCGCATGCTGCGCCGCTCATTGGCAGGAAATGTTACGAAGCCTATCACGGAAGGAGCAAGCGATGCGAAGGCTGTCCTGCCTGGAAAACACTTAAAACGGGCGAATCAGCATATAAAATTGTCCCCAAACACGGACCTGGAGGAAAGGAAGTTGGATGGCTGGAAATCTACAGTTTCCCTATGATCGATACGACAACGGGAGAGATGAGAGGAGCAATTGAATATGTACGCGACATCACAGAGCGCAAGCGGGTTGAAAAAGAGAAGGACAGGCTCCTGAAAGCCATAGATAGCAGTACCGACGGAATCACGATCGCCGATGAAAAAGACCGTTATATCTATGTGAATGCGGCATATGCTACGATTTTCGGTTATTCTCAGGAAGAGTTTATTGGAGAGACCTGGCGGAAAATTGTGCCGCCTGAGCTGATAGCTCCAACTGAAAAGGAACTATCCAGAACCATGCACAACAAGGATATCGGTACATTCAGAGGAGAGGTTCCTGGTCTCCGGAAGGACGGGACTATAATCCCAACAGAAGTACAGGGCACAGCTCTCCGGGACGAGAACGGCAACTACCTGGGACATATATGCGTCGTAAGAGATATCGCAGAACGCAAGCGAATGGATGAGGCCCTGAGGTTGTTCTCCGAGGCTGTGGAGAATGCACCGGACAGTGTTCAAATAGCCGATCTCAACGGTCATATAATCTATTCCAACAAAGCTACTGAAGAAATATACGGCTTCTCTTCAGAAGAGTTCAGAGGAAAGCATGTCGATGAATTGAATGCTGACCCGAAGATTGCCAGCAAAGTGATACTACCCGCCATAAAAAAGAGCGGACGGTGGGTCGGGGAACTCACGGTCAAACACAAAGACGGAAGAACATTCCCTGTCTGGTTAAATGCTTCTATGGTCAAAAACAGTAAAGGTGAGCCCATAGCTATGATGGGTATCATTCATGACATCACAGAGAGCAAGCGGTCTGAGGAAGCTATTAAGAAATACGCCAAAGAACTTGAGGAATCCAACCGCATGAAGGAACTCTTTATTGATATCATGCACCATGACCTTATAAATCCCCTGACTGCTGCCAGCGGCTTTATCGAGCTTCTCAAGGAAGATGAAATAAAATCCCAGAAAAGGGCATATCTGGAGACCATTGATAGGAACCTGGTCAAGGCGCTGGAACTGATGGAGAGTGCTACCAGGCTCTCCAAACTTGAAAGCTCAAAGAGTGTTGAGTTAACGGATATGGATTTAGAGAAGGTGATTAACGAGGTTATCTGGAACATGTCTCCCCTTGCTGCTGATGCCGGAATAAAGATTGAGAACAACATAACCCTGAGCATGCCGGTCAGGGCTAATAAAATAATAGAGGAAGTGTTTGCCAACATCCTATCCAATGCAGTAAAATACGCCTCAAGTGGTAAAAGGATCGTATTGGACTGCGAAAAGAGGGAAAGATGCTGGAATATCAGGGTCACCGACTTCGGGGAGGGTATAGAAGATCGCGATAAGAAAGCGATTTTTGATAGATTCCACAGGCTGGAAAAGAAAGGCGTTAAGGGTTCGGGTCTTGGCCTGGCGATTGCCAGTAAAATTATGGAACTGCACAACGGCAGGATATGGGTTGAGGACAACACCGAAGGCGGAGCGGTTTTTATTGTGGAGATACCGGAGCATCTAAAGTAAGCACATTAAGCCAAACCCAGCGTGCCTGCAAGGAACGGCGAAATCTCCCATGCAATCCTCAAAAAACTAATCTGAAAGGATTATAAAATAATATATCTACCAAAAGGTATGATATATAAAGCGCAACATGAGAAAAAGAGAAAAACCTGGTGCTGACTTAAAAACTATCAATGAAAAGTATCGTTTATTATTTGAGGCTGCTCCGGTGGGAATAGGAATAGCAGACCTTGAAGGCAATGTGCTTGATGCCAACCCGAGTATACAGAAGATGATGGGCTTCACTCTTGAAGAGCTAAGATCAGTAGGTGTTGGGGCTACTTACGCCGAACCTGAGGAGCGCATGGCATTACTTAAAGCTTTGAAGGAGAAGGGCATTGTGCGTGACCGGGAAGTCAAACTCAAACGCAAGGATGGCACAATTTATACTGCACTGATGAACGTGGATCTGGTGGAGCTTTGTGGGCGTAAACTACTTCTTACCACAGCGCGCGATATCACAGAGCGCAAACAGGCTGAGGAGATGCTGAGGCTGCTTTCCAGTGCTGTGGAAGAAGCGCCTGATGGCGTCCAGATAGTCGACCTGAATGGCTATATAATATATTCCAACAGGGCGGTGGAGAGGATGTACGGCTTTTCTGGCGAGGAGTTCAGGAGGAAACACGTCAACGAGATGAACGTAGACCCGGATTTTGCGGCTGATATAATCATACCCTGCATAAAAAAGTACGGATGCTGGGTCGGGGAACTCATGGTAAAACACAGGAACGGGCGGGAATTTCCCGTCTGGTTGAACACCTCTCTGGTCAAAAACAGCAAAGGCGAGCCTATAGCCATGGTAGGCATAATCAGGGATATGACGGAGCGGCGGGGTTTTGAAGAAACACTGAGAGTGAGCGAAGAACGATACCGTAATCTTTTTGAGGATTCTCCAATCTCCCTCTGGGAAGAAGACAGCTCGGACATCAAAAATTACATCGATGACCTGAGGAGTAAAGGTGTAGAAGATTTCAGAGAATACTTTGAAACACACCCTGAAGAAGTTATCCGCTGCACTGCAATGGTGAAAGTTGTGAATGTGAACAAGGCTACTGTTTCGCTATTCAGGGCGTTCAGCAAAAAAGAACTCATGGACGGCTTGGGGCAGATATTCACCGAACATTCATACGGATTATTCAAAGAAGAACTCATAGCGATTGCGCAAGGAGAGACTGAGTTTGAAGGTGAGGACGTTGTCAAAACCATGGCTGGCAATGTGATCCATGTTTACCTGAAATGGTCGGTAGCCCCGGGTCATGAGGCGGATTATTCTAAAAGGCATGTTTCAATCATGGACATCACAGAGCGCAAACGTGTAGAGAAAGCGATTAAAAAATATGCCGGAGAGCTTGAAGAATCCAACCGTATGAAGGAACTTTTCATAGACATAATGCGCCGCGACCTTATGAACCACCTGGCAACAGCAAGCGGTTTTATTGAACTTCTGAAGGAAGATGAGACACAACTCCAGAAAAGATCGTATATCGAATCGGTTGAGAGAAGCCTTGCCAGAGCCACAGAGCTAATAGATAGCGCCACTAAATTCTTCAGGATAGAGAGCCTTGAAAGTCTTGAATTCATTGATATGGATTTAAAAGGGGTAATAGAAGAGGTTATAGAAAATCTCCGTCCTTCGGCTGCAAAGGCAGGAATAGATATTGAGAATAATGTAACCAGGAGCATGCCCATCAGGGCAAACAAGATTATCGAGGAAGTCTTTGCCAGCCTTATATCGAATGTAATAAAATATGCCCTCGGCAGTAAAAGGATTATCGTGAACAGTGAGGAGGGGGATACTTTCTGGAAAATCAAGATTATTGACCGGGAAGGTTTAAAAGATATGGATAAAACTGTGGTTTTTGACATGCTCTGTGGGGTGGAAAAGAGCGGTGTAAAAAGTTCGGGGCTGGGTTTAGCAATTGCAAGAAGGGTCGTCAGGCTGCACAGGGGAGGTATCGGGGTGGAAGACACTCCGGACGGTGGGGCTGTTTTTATTGTAGAGCTCCCAAAGCTTGAGTACCTATATCAACATCATTAGCCCGAACGCCAGTGTTCCTGCAAGGAGCGGTGAGATTACCCATGCAATCGCTATTTTTTTCACAACCCCACTTTTCACGATATGCATCCCGCTGTTGGCGCATCCGATACCAATAACCCCTGCCGTCACAATCTCGCCCAGCGAGACCGGGATTCCAAGGATTGTTGCAAGGTGAACAATTACCGCTGATACGAACTCTACGAACGTGGCTCTAATCACGCAAAGTTCACAGATATCATTTCCCACTGTGTCCAGTACTCTCCCGCCCATCAGGAGTGCACCAAGACCGATAGCAAGACCGCCTAAAGCCGCACCGTAAAAAGGCGAAATAGTATTATCCGCGCCCACAAAAGGTCCGACAACTATACCGGCATGGTTAGCTCCGGCTGTATATGCTACATACGAACCTGAAAAAGTCAGGAGGATACTCAATGATTTTCGTATCGAGGCTTCGGAATCACTGTGGTCTGCAAGCCAGACAAGGATATTTGTGTAGAAGTATTTACCCATGATATACGCAAGCAGCCAGGCAAGCAGAGGGGTAATTACCCACCAGGCGGCAATCTTGCCAAGAATAGATACATTTAGTTTCGAAGCTCCGTAGAAAAACCCGATTCCGACAAGAGACCCGACAGACGCCTGGCTGGTGGACACAGGTATACGCAGGATATTTGCAAGAAAAACAGTTATAGCTGCCGCGCCGACTGCAACGATAGCGCCTTCAAGCAATATCGTTCCTGGCGGGAGAATCCCGCTTCCGAGCGTTTTTATTACTTCCCCGCCGCTCAGCACCGCCCCTAAAAAAGAGAATACGCCGATCAGCATCACAGCCTGGTACTTGGTACGCACTTTCGCGCCGTAGGCAGCCCCCATTGCAGCAGCAGCATTGTTACCCCCGATGTTCAACCCCATAAAAACAGCTACCAGGAATGCCACGACAAGAGTGATTACCATAATAGATGTCTCAAATCATACCATATTATTTATAACGTAACGATACAGGCAAAAATTGACCCAAACATGTTCAGGCCTCCGATACCAGCCTGTCGATCAGCTTTCGCCCTTCTTCCGTCTTGAATATCGGGGTATCCCATTCCTGTATTATCTTCGTCCTCTGTGCTTTTACTTCTGTTTTTTTAACAGGGTCGTATCCGGTTTTTTCGTAGGTTTCCCTGTAAATCAATACCCCGCATCTCTGCCAGGCAGGCGTCTCTGCAAGGTTGATGCCGTACCGGAACACAAGCTCATGAATATCACTGGCTTTCATGTTCTTCAGGTGCTCAGCGGCTTCAGTTTCGCTCGCTCCTGATTTCAGCAGAGTATAATATCCATAAGAACTGACATGATTTCTCCATGTCTCCGCCTGTCTCCATAGAAGATACCTGTAAATATCCTCTTTTCCAAGAAGTATGACCCTTGAATCAAACGCTACGGGATTCTCCAGGTCAAGGTTGATCGTAAATGCGGAAGAAAAATAACCCGGGATGACCGAATCTATTTTCTCGATCCTGCTGTTGTACGGGATATCGTAGAAAAAAAAGCTGACCTCGTCCGAGAACGTGAAGGCGAAGAGCGGGTTCATGCCGCTATCCCGGAACAGGGATTCGGTGGAATCTGCCATCGCATGAGCGAACTTTTCGTCATAGGGCTTTTCGAACCCTAATGCATCAAGCGCGCGCCTGAAACCCCGCCCGTCAATCCTGACCGCAAATGGAGGGAAGACCCGCAGGTCGGCATAGAGCTCCCTCTCTTTCATTTCTTTTTCTAAAAAAGCACAGCTCAAGATCTATTGTTCTTCCTCGCCGGATATATTATAATCCTCAGGGATCTCTTCAGGCTTCTTGAACTGGTCTTTCACGTGCCTGATGAGAACGACATCAGCGACAGCAGTCACCCATCTATATGGAATGATAACTCCTTTTTCGGGGCTATCAAACATTTCGGGGTTCAACCGTGTGGCGGCAAGACCCGATACTTTTCTCTCACTTACATCAAGCTGAACGTCGCTTACTTTTCCAATGTAAACTCCTCTGTCTGTATAAATGTTCAAACCAAATAATGTCGAAACCTCTGACTGCATCGAATCACCTGCCCTGAATATGAACGGGTGAAATATATACTTTATTGATTTAG
>CABMIB010000108.1 GCA_902386135.1 uncultured archaeon | reverse complement strand
TTACACTTCCAACAGCCGCAGGGACATATGATATATATACGAAAATATGGAACGGACATAATTCAGCCACCAATTCAATGATTGCACCATCATTCGGGGAGAGAACCGATACATCAGCATTTACTATTGTTGCAACACCAACTCCGACACCTCCAATAATTGTATTACCACAACCACATTTTATTAGTATAAACGCAAATAACAAAGCATCGAATTCGAATGTAGCCTTTGCTGAAGTTGTATATCACCCAACCAATTTACCTTATGTTGCAGGATACAAATTATGGTTACGTTCGACCGTAACTATAACATCACCATATAGTTCCAATGTCAATATCGCTTCATTTGTTCCGGTATATTTAACAGGGTCGGCGTTTCGGGATGATTCCGGATTATATGCAACTGTAAAACTTCTATTGGGAGCAATTCCAGTCGTAGACAAAGCAGTTGATGCTTATGGAATTGGACAGGACATATATACGTCACTTCATAATTTGGGTTCTGACGGCACAATTAGTAATAGTGTTGTAAAAGGCGGCAATGTTGAACTGACAATACCTGTAGACTATACAAACAGTATGATAAGTTCTACACAAGGAAGATATTTCATTCAATTAGTGTCTACGTCTTCAACACCGAAATGGCAAATCCGTGCTATTACAGAAAGCAGTTATACATATGTCCGGGACGAAGCATACAAAGGAACGTATGGAACGCCACCATCACAAATGACTGGTGTTTTCAGAGAAGATATTGTTTTAACGTGGTAATTATTAATCAATTAACTTTGATTAATGATTTCTTTTTTTTATTACAGAACCGATTAAATGACATTCTCCCACGATTAAAATCAAGGGTATCCTAAGCAACGCGTAGCAGGAAACGGGATAGAGGCAATAATCAGATACCATATAATATTTATAGTAAATAGTATTGTATCTTTACATAACTATGTTGGTGAATAAAAATTAAATGATGAAACTGGATAAAGGTAACTCCAATTAACCCTAACCCCGTATTAAAAAATAAAAATTATTGTGTGTGGTGCTTAGAACTCATCCGAAAAGTTAAAACCACAGAGAGCACAGAGGACACAGAGACGTGTTTAAAAAATCTCTGTGCTCTCTATGTCCTCTGTGGTTCATTCGAAAAAGTACCATTGGTTGATTTTTCGGGTAGAATCTTAGTTAAATCTTGTCCCCTGTGCTCAGGAGCTGGTTAATCGCAGCCACAAGCGCTTCTACGGATGCCATGACAATATCTTCGTTCGTGGCACGCGCTGATACGGCCCTGCCCTTCTCGTCCTCAACTCCTATGAGAACCTCTGCAAGAGCATCCGACCCGCCTGATATTGCCTCGATCCTGAAATCGCGCAGTTTAACCTTATAATCCCCGAGGATGCATGTTACGGTCTGGAGTGCCGCATCCACAGGCCCGACGCCAACATTTGCGCAGATGCGCTCTTTACCGTTCACTATTGCTTTTACGGTCGCGGTAGGGGTGATTATGTTGCCTGTCATAACAGACACTTCTTTTAGCACGATAGCCTGCTCGCCTTTTGTTGCTGTGCCTATTATTGATTCCGCAATGGCATAGAGGTCTGCGTCAGTAACGCGTTTACCCTTGTCGCCTATATCTTTCACCCGCTTCATTATCTCGTTCAGTTGCGCATCTGTCGGGTGCAAGCCCGCACTTTCAAGTGACTGCTTTACCGCATGCTTTCCTGCATGTTTTCCAAGTACGATGCGCCTTCTGTGCCCCACCATTTCAGGCGTCATAACGCCGGGTTCAAAGGTATCGGACCTCACAAGTACACCGTGCGTATGTATGCCTGATTCATGTGCGAAGGCGTTCTCGCCCACGATCGGCATGGTCGGGGGCATGCGTACCTCGGTCAGTCTTTCGACCAGATGCGAAGTCTCTACAATATACTGGGTCTTTATGTTGGTCTTTGCGCCGTACAGAGAATGCAGTCCCATAACGGTTTCTGCAAGGTCTGCGTTCCCGGCGCGTTCTCCGAGACCGTTTATCGTGACCTGTACCTGGCTTGCCCCTGCCTCGACTGCTGCAAGACTGTTCGCCACAGCCAGCCCGAAATCGTTGTGGCAGTGTACATCAATGGGTATTTTGACGTTCGATGCGATTTCGCTAATAAGTTTAAATGTGGCTGATGGCACGCCTACGCCCACGGTATCCGGCACATTGATAATGTCACAATGCGCAGCCTCGACGCCTTTATAAATACTTAAGAGGTAGTCCACATCTGTCCTTGTTGCGTCCATGGCTGAGAACATGCACTTTACCCCGTGGTCTTTTATATGCTCCACGGCGTCTATCGCCATCTTATAGACCTCTTCCCTGCTCTTCTTGATTGTGCTAATACGCTGTACATCCGATGTGGAGACGAACGTATGCACCATATCCACGCCGCAATCGAGGCAGGTGTCTATATCCGACTTGATGACCCTTGCCAGTCCGCATACCTGTAAATTGAGACCTGAGTCCACTATTTTCTTCACCGACGCTGCTTCCCCGTCAGAGGACATAGGGAACCCGGCCTCGATGATATCCACACCCAGTTTATCAAGCTGCTGCGCGATGAGAAGCTTTTCATCCGATGTCAGCGACACACCTGGGGTCTGTTCCCCGTCGCGGAGCGTGGTATCAAAAATGCTTATGTGTTTGTTCCGAAGCGATTCAATCACGTAAAAGACGATCCCTTTCTGTTGTCATAGTTATCGCATCTGAATAGCGTTTTATGGTATAAAGGCTTTTCTTGTGTCCTCCTCGACTATCTCATCCATCTCCATGTTCTCCCACTTCCTCTCCCCCAGCACGATTTCGAACTCCCGCGGCGTAAGAACCGGCGCGTGGAACCTCTCAGCATCATCTATTGTGATCCTTGGACATGCCGTGTTCACATACGCATCAGCCTTGAACGCCAGCAGTTGTTCCGGGGTGACCAGGTCCATCATAATAATGAACCCCTCTCTTCCATGCTTTCTTGCGTTGTTTTTCAGTTCCAATGCAAGTTCCATCCTGTTCTGCCCGCTTTTCGTGGAAACGATTATGCCGAAAACCTTCGCGTCCATTGCCCTTGCGATATACCCGCTGCGTTTTCGCAGGAACTTTTCAGGGGCAACTTCAACCGCCTGGTTCAGGTAAGGGTCAGCCGCTATCACCCTTTTTCCTGTTGCTATCGCAACCCCGAGCGGATGGAAAAAACCGCTGCCGATATAGAGGTATTCTTCGCAATCAACCCGTGCAGCCGTAAAATTGCAGCCGAGGACCTGACCCGGGTAAACTACTCTTAAATCTCCCTTTCCGATGACGCAGTCCTTTCCATGTTCTTTGAGGAACCTGCATACTTCGTCTAATTTATGGACGTGCTGAACTGTGGTTACAAGACCGATCTTAGCTGCTTTTAAGAGAGGTAGGGCAGCTCTAACAGCAGGCATTACATCGATATTCGAGCGCGCCTCAATAAAAACTACGTTCTCATGTTTTCCCATTCCTGCATGCCCGAAATGGAACAGCGTATCGACCCTGCCTGCAAGCATCGTATCAATATCGCATGCCCCGAAACACGGATTGCCTGAGATAACGACATTTGCTCCAGTCTTTTCTTCGATAGCCCTGGAAGTGGCGATCGACTGTCTTTTCATGCCCTCAGGGAACTGCAGCCCAACTTTTTTACAGTTCTTATCCTTTATGATATTATATATACGTTCCAGATCAAGCTCGAATCTTTCCATTGTGACATCCTTGCCAGAAGTCTTAGTTTAGTATAGCTCCTCTTTATATTTACCCTGTTTATCTATTCTCTTCTATTGTACTTTAACAAACCTTTGTAAGATAAAGGCAACACACCCAAGGGTAACCATAGAGGCGATAATTATAACTGCGATTTTAGCCGTGGTCGATAATCCTTGATATATTTCAAGAAACCCCGCAGCAGTATTGTCCGTATTATTATCCGTATCCACATGAGATGACCCAAAAATCACCGGCTGGATCAAAGTATATCGTGGAGCTCCGAAACCTGTTGTGCTGTAAGATATATACCCCGATGCATTTGAGTTTATGTAAAAATCCTTAAACAAAGTTCCATTATCCCGGTATATTTTCACAGAATAATTCATATTAACCTGCCTGTCACCAAGTGCATATCGGACTTCATTTGAAGCATTTTCAGATGATTCATTAAACAGTATCTTATAATCACCCGTAGTGTTCCATACGGCTATGTTAATAGCAACAGGACCCGACGACGGAAGAATAGCTGCATTGATTTCCGGATGGCCTGTTGGTGTTTTGCTGTAATGAACAGTTCCATCAGGATATATCGTGTTGGTTATGCTCCTTTCAGCTTTATCCGCATAAATCCCTTTATCGTCAAACGATGTGGTCTGCGCTTCATGGATCGTAACCACCCTTAATTTGCCTTTTGACTCTATATACTGGCTCAGGCTGGCAAGATCGCTTTTAGTCCATTCCATAGCCATAGGATCACTATCAACTATTTTATGCAGAACCAGTATCAGCCAGGAATTATTATTAACCGCAGAATCAACCCACCCTTCTGCCTCAGACAGGGTTGTAGTGTTTTGAATAATTTCGGCATAAAGCGGAAATTCTTTGTAAGGTGGGGCTATCGGACCATCTGATACTATTCTATCGGAGTCGTAATATCTCATTATATATGCTTCTGTAAGATAATTATACGCTCCGTCAGGTGAAATAAAATTATGAACATTCAAACCTTTATTTTCAAGAGCGGTTTTTGAACCACCCAGTTCAGACTCCATCTGAGACTTATTGAGAATCGGCACATCGACATGGGATCTGGTGTGGCTTGCTATTTCCCAACCATAAGTATCCTGGAGCTCCCGGATCTGGGTCCAGTTCATATAAGCAGGGCCTACATCCGGAATGTCCGTGATTATTGCACTTACCCCCGGGAACATGGAATCATTTAAAACCGGGCTTGCATTCATGAATGTGCTTTTCCATCCGTCATCAAAAACGAACGTAACCAGGGGAATGTATGATACATTGATTGGAGCTGTGGTAAAGCTAAGGAGAGGAGAACTGTCTTTGTAATTATTATCAATATAATTTGAAGCGTATACTCTGTAATAATAGGTCATGTCCGGAGTTAACGGTTCTAACAGGTTATATGAAGAATCCGATAGGCTGTCGGCATAACTCCATAAATTAAGATCCGAACTATTTGTACCATAATTCACCAGGACATTAGTCGTCAGAGTGTCGGTTAAAGTATTGATCAGTGCACTGGTTTTTTTTACCTTAATTGCTGTTACGTTTATTATAAGTGGTATTTTCGGAGTCTCATCAGTTACAACCAGATATGGTTTATTATAATCCCTTTCCTTTGAATAACACTGAACGCCTTCAAACCCGGTTTCATCAGGCAACGTCAAAGTGGCATTGATCGTATCTCCCCACTTCAGAGAATTCAAGCTATTGTTCGCATTATTTCCTCTTAATACCCATGTATAGAATCCATTCTGCCCAACAAGGACCGAACTCACAACTATGGAATCCGTTGATGTTGGTTTTCCTGCACCGATGTCGGTCCAGTATGTTGAGGATTTGCTCTTGATCCATGTGGCGCCGGATTCCTCGAAAGGCTCATTAAGAACATGCAATTCTACCGGGGCTGTCGGTAAATTATCCCACTGCTGGCAATACAGGGTGAGTGCAACTTCTTTAATACTCCCTTTACCATCCGGGAGTGTCCAGCTCATGATAGTGTTCATTTTTGAGCCGTTGCCGTAAATCCCTAATGTATCAGAATTACCGTAATTAGTTGTATTTTGCCCAGAGCGCAAGTAGGTATCTGCATTGTTAGCGGCACCTGCATTAATATAAGCAGATGCCGGAGATAAGAACGCTATGCTCAGGAGGATTATTATCCAAAGCTTGCTCCGTGTTCCCATGTGTAAATTACCTGTCATTGAATTATGATATATTAACTTTGGTGTCCTATCTTTAATCCATATTAATCTTATTGTTAACATTTAAAATATATGATTTTTCAAATAAACAATTGTTTTTGCTTTGAATTTGCTTTTTGAGGATTAAACAGCACTAACACCAAAAAAATCCTTTATAAACAGTAAAAAACTAAAATAAACTATAATAAATCTTAATAAAACTCAAAACCTTCGATGTGTTTATATAGCATTGGTTACCTTGACATTTGGCGCGATTATGAAAAGTACAATATCATCAGTCTCTGCCGTCGTATTGGTGCTGTCACTGATGTTGGTGGTTCCAGCCCATGCATCAATATTGGGTGATGTGCAGGAGCAACTTAAGGTTCCTGAATTTGATTTGTCTATAGCTACTCTTTTAGCTATTGCTATGGTTTCCTTACTTATTTTCCGCCTTACCATTTTTGGCTTTCTTTCTTTTATCGACACCTTTCTTTCTTTTATCGGCACTATTGTAAAAAGAAAGGGGAAAATCGACAGGTTCCCTAAGATGTCGATAATTATTCCGGCCTATAACGAGGAAGTAACGGTAGCCAGTAGCATAAAATCCATGCTGAATTTAAATTATCCGGACTACGAGGTCATATTGATCGACGACGGGTCGTCGGATAATACCTTTAATGAGGCATCGAAATATTCGGAAAAGGGAGTAAAAGTCATACGCCAGAAAAATACAGGAAAGCCCGGTGCCATTAACACAGGTATCAAGAATGCTTCAGGAGAAGTAATAATTACAGTTGACGCTGATTCAAAGTTACATCCCGATGCCCTCACCTGGATAGCCAGACGCTTTTCCAGTAATCCCCGCCTCGGCGCAGTAGCGGGCAATGTAAAGATAGACAAGCCTACCGGCTTATTGAAAACCCTGCAGTCACTTGAGTACACTTCGTCCATAAACCTTGTAAGAAGGTCCCAGTCCATGCTGCATTGCGTTATGGTAGTGCCTGGCGCCATAGCAGCCCTGAAGACCAGTGTCCTTCGTGAAGTGGGTTACTTCCCGTCGGATACATTTGCCGAGGATTTTGATATTACTATGAAAATCCTGAAAGCAGGTTATCATGTGGAGTACGAATCCCGCGCAATAGCCTTTACACAGGCACCTGAGAGCGTAGAGGATTTCCTGAAACAGAGAAGAAGATGGAATCGGGGCATTCCGCAGGTCCTATCAAAGTACCAGGGAATGTATCTTAACCCTAAATACGGTACAGCCGGAATTTTGGGAGTGCCTTTCATGTGGTATGGGGTGGGCTCGTATTTGATAAACGCGTTCTTGCTTTTCATGCTACTTGCTGATACATTTAGTTATATAGTAAGCTCTTCCAGCTATGACCTGAATTTACTGGCTTGGGGGATGCTGGTATACTGGGCATTAAGTATCGGGGTTTCGGTATATTCCGTGCTCATAGACCCTATGCCAAAAATAAGAGAGATAATTGCAAGTCCCCTGTACCTGTTCTATAACGTCTTTATAGATTTTGTAGGCCTTATGGCGTTAATCGAAGAAATACTGAGCATCGCTATGCGATGGGATAAACCAAAACGGGAGGAACTAGAATAATGGATATCAAGATATTTGGGATCGGAATTGCGGTTTCATTCGCGATCATAGCACTATCAGCAATAATTCTATACCTTAGTTTTAGAATAAAGAGCACTTTTGAAAATGATAAAAGTGTTAAAGTACAGATTGTAAAGACTTTTTTCCTGGTAGGAGTACTATTCATGGCGGGCGGAATGTTTTACTACTTTGCCCAGGGTATGTCTTCTGGGAAGGCAAACAATACCTCCAGGATGATTGAAAATGTGACTGTATCAGAGAGTGGTGTTATATCACTCGGATTAGCTTATCGAGAAAGTGTCAGCGTTAATGACGATTATAATATGACATTTGCAGTCAAATCGTCGGCTCCTAATACGATTCATAATGCCACAATTAAAATAACAGGGTTACCTCTTCTTGGGGCTAAATCTAATTTTGGTATTGAAATTGATAAACTGAATTTAGGAGACTTACAGCCTGGGGAGACAGATGGGTTTCTGCAGTTAAAGGCACCTTCATATCCTATAGTACTTGTGGGTACTATGTTACTTAGCTCACAGGATACTGATACTGTAACTCAAAATGTAAGAATCAATATCATCGACACTATTACATCGTCTCAAATTCCTATAATAAATGCTACAGTTAATAAAACTCCTCATTTTGATGGCATTTTGCCTTCACAAAATGGTCAAGCATCTTCGCGGAATCCTGCTCAGATAGCAACTCCGACATCCACAGCGACAGATAATCAGACAGCAACTCCGACACCCACGGCGACAATATGCAGCACACGCAACGGTGTGATTTTTTGTTCAGGTAACCAGACAGCAACTCCGACACCTACAGCTACAGCAACACAAACACCAACACCAACACCAACAGCAACACCTAATCAACCACCAACTCCTACTCCAACTACAACTCCAGCACCAACAAAACCAGCTACTACAACTCCAGCACCTACAACTCCGGCACCTACAACTCCAGCACCTACTACTCCG